>NZ_JAKKRH010000019.1:0-93697 GCF_025654465.1 Shewanella sp. SM101 | reverse complement strand
ATCGGTCCATCCCAATCAACTGAGTTTTCGGGATGCGGCGAGTTATATCATCTTCAAGTTGACACAACTGTCATCACAAACACCGGGGAATGTCCCGAGAGACGTATTGGATATAGAACGAAATGCACGGCAATTTAAGCTGGATGGTAAACGGGAAAGGGCATATCCACGAGTCCTTAAAATGAGCAAAAACAAGTTCCCGGTTAGAGCAAAGAAAAATGCCGTTCACTCTTAAGTGAACGGCATTACCCTAAGGCGTCTTTTTATCGTTCGATTAAGCTAAATACCCTCAAATAATCATCCCATTAAAATGGGCTGATTTATCAAAACGCACAATTGCTTATGCAGCAATGCCTGAATGTCTTAACAGGGCATCGATATTCGGCTCGCGCCCCATAAACTGTTTGAACAAGTCCATCGGCTCGGCTGAACCACCCATTTCGAGGATATTGTGCAAGAAGCGACGACCCGTTTCAGGGTTAAAAATACCTTCCTCTTCGAAACGGGAAAACGCATCCGCCGACAGCACTTCAGCCCATTTATAGCTGTAATAACCTGCGGCATAACCGCCCGCAAAAATATGGGCAAAACCATGTTGGAAACGGTTAAAATCCGGCGGCGTTAATACGGCCACCTGACGACGCACTTCGTCTAAGGTTTCTTGAATGCGCGCGCCTTTAGCTGGGTCGTATTCGTGGTGCATTCTAAAATCGAACAACGAGAACTCGAGTTGGCGCAGCATCATCATGCCAGACTGGAAGTTTTTCGCCGCCAGCATTTTATCTAACAAGGCTTTAGGTAATGGCTCGCCCGTTTCGAAGTGGCCAGAAATTTCGGCTAATGCTTCTTCCTGCCAACACCAGTTTTCCATAAATTGACTTGGTAACTCGACCGCATCCCAAGGCACACCATTGATACCCGACACGCCTGCAACATCGATTTTGGTCAGCATGTGGTGGATACCATGGCCAAATTCGTGGAACAGGGTTGTCACTTCATCATGGGTAAACAGCGCAGGTTTGCCATCGACCGGACCATTAAAGTTACAGGTCAAATAAGCCACTGGCTTTTGTAATCCATTGGCGGTTTGACGGCGCACACGGCAGTCATCCATCCAAGCACCACCACGTTTACCTGTGCGGGCATATAAATCGAGGTAGAAACTGCCTCTGTGTTCGTCAGTTTCGTCGAAAATATCGAAGAAACGCACGTCTTTATGCCATCGGTCAAAATCCTTTTGCTCAAGGATTTTAAGGCCGAACAAACGCGATACTGTGTAGAACAAACCCGAGAGCACTTTATCTTCGGGGAAATACGGACGCAGGATTTCCTGTGAAATCTCATACTTATGCTGCTGCAACTTCTCAGCATAGAAACTTAAGTCCCAAGAGGCCATTTCAGTCACGCCATATTCGGCCTCAGCAAACGCTCTCAGCTCAGCCAGTTCTGCCTTAGCTTGATCCTTTGAGCGCAGCGCTAATTCATTTAAAAATGCCATCACCTGCGCCGGCGTTTCAGCCATTTTCGTCGCTAGGGATTTGTCAGCAAAACTGTCAAAACCGAGTAACAATGCGAGTTCGTGGCGCAAAGCAAGAATTTCGTCCATCAGCGGGCTGTTATCAAACTCTCCGGCATTGGGACCTTGATCTGAAGCGCGAGTGACAAACGCACGGTAGCATTCTTCCCGAAGACTGCGGTTTTCGCTGTAGGTCATGACGGGTAGATAAGAGGGAAAATCTAAGGTAAATAACCAACCTTCTAGCTCACGCGACTGCGCCATCGCTTTAGCGGCGGCTTTGGCAGACTCAGGCAAACCAGCAAGCTCAGCTTCATCAGTGATCAACTTAGTCCAAGCTTGCGTCGCATCCAGTAATTGATTCGAAAAACCACTGGTGAGTTCAGAAAGACGTTTTACAATCTCGCCATAACGCACTTTTTGCGCGTCATCTAAGCCAATACCCGATAGTTCAAAGTCGCGCAGGCTGTGCTCTATCACCATCTGCTGGGCTTGGCTCAATTGTGCAAATTCATTGGATGTTCGCAGCGCTTTATAGGCTTGATACAAACCTTGGTGTTGGCCAACGTAAGTGCCGTATTCCGATAAAAGAGGTAAACAAGCATCATGGGCGGCACGCCACTCATCTGTGCTAGTCACTGAATTCATATGAGAAACGGGCGACCAAATTTGGCTTAGCTCATCGTCAACCTGTTCTAATGGCGCGACCAAGTTGTCCCACGTAAAAGGACCTTGATTTTGCAGCACTTCATCAATCTTAGTGCGGCACTGAGCAATGGCATGCTCAACGGCGACTTGAATATGTTCCGGTTTAATCTGTGAAAAAAGCGGTAATTTTGCGCCGCTAAGCAAAGGGTTGCTCATATTGACTCCTCAACAATCTGTATCTGTTATAAATAAGGGCTAATGGCCTATTTATCAAGGCGAGAAAACCGATTGTCCCCTTCGAACGCCTTACTTAACCCTATTTCCCCTGAAAAAAAGTGAACTAGTTCGCATTTAGGATTTACGTTTTATTTACCTACACATTGTTGCAATCTCGATCGCAAATCGAATCAATTCGCATTAATGTTTGTATATGGGAAAGGTATTATCTGCATAACTAACGTACCTCGACCAAAATCAGCAAAAATATGGCAACACACTCAGTGAAACTTATCGCCAGCGTCCTCTGCACATTAGGGATCAACTGCCTTAGTCACAACGCAGTTGCTAATGAGGGCCTAGAACAAGTCGATAGTATTTCAAACACCATATTACCCCGCCAGATAACAGAACCTTTGGCGGTGACGCTGGATTTAGGTTGGGACAGCAAATATGTCTCACAGGGTCGCAATAACTTGCAAAATGGGGGTATTTATTGGCTCAATGCTGCCGTTCAACACGGCAACTTAACCACTTATGCCTTAGTCGGACGCGGTGATAGCCAAGCCTATACAGAGTGGAATATCGGCCTTGAATATGGGTTCAACTTAGCCGAAAACCTTGAGGCCAATCTGGGATATCAGCGCATTGAAGGCTATAGCAATAGCCGCTGCCAAGATAACGAGCTATTTGCCGAACTCGCTTACACCGCTGAAGCTTGGCTAATGCCATCGATGAGTTACGTCTATTCAACCGAAGCTGCGGGTTACTTTGTTGAAGTGAGTGTACACAGTTATTGGCATGTCACAGATCAGCTCAGCCTCACGCCATACATCACTCAAGGGGTTGATTTTAAATACCGCACAGAAGAACACGATGGCCGCAATAACTTGCAATTTGGCCTCGAAGCCAGTTATCAGCTGTCATCCTACATGAGTATCGATGGTCACATCAGCCACAGCATTGCCCAAGGAGATATTGAGCAAGAAGCGATGGCGAATGGCGATATGAGTTCGCAAGATGAGACCTATGCCGGCATCCACTTTGCGATGACGTTTTAACTCCATTCTTAGCGCCGTGGTTTTTAGCTCAGTGTTTTGTAGCGCCGTATTACAACCTTCCTCTGTCAATTTATCCCGCTCCATTTGGCAAAATAACGCTCACTAACTACACTCAAAACGTCGACGGAACGACTCACCATTCATATCGATTTTGCCGAGGAACAGGGAATGTTAGCCCAGCACTGCTACCTTATTCGCACCACAGTTATTGCCTTGCTTCTGCTTTTTACCCCAATAATGAGCTCGGCTGACACACGGCAACGGCTTGAGCCTGAACCGAGTCTAGAATCCTTAGCGCAATCGACACAAACCGCGCCTTTGCCCCTAGGTACCTTGCTCGATAGTGAGGGCAAACCGATTAATCTGCCTAACCAAGTGCAAAGCAGTTTCGAGTATTCGGCTCCCACTCTCACGCCGACAGAGCCGTCCAAAGCCACTAAATCAACGAAAGACACGCAATCGACCAAAGCCGCTAAGAGTAAAAAACTCAGTCGCAAGCAACAACTTGCCAGCCGTGAACACGTAGCCAATGACCCCAACTGCCGCTGGCTCGATAAACGTATGGATCAGCTAGAGTCCCTACTCGGCGACAAGCAAGATAACGCTGCTAAACATCAAGCCGACGAACTCAGCGCCCGCCAAAAAGAGTGGCAGTGTTTGAAATGTGGTGCAGAAGGCCCAGCTCAAAACGATCACTCTAAGTGCCAATATCGCCGCGAAACAGCCACGCGATAACAACTGAGTGCAGCTTTAGTAATATTTTTATTAAAAGCAATGCCTTATACGTTAGTGATGCAATAGGCTGGTCTGTTACCACAAAGCCCCCTACAATGACCTTCTGCTGTAAAGCATCTCATCCTTGAAGTAAGACGGAGAAACTCATGGCTCAACATTTTGACTATATCTGCCTAGGCGCAGGCAGCGGCGGTATCGCCTCAGCAAACCGAGCGGCAATGCGTGGTGCTAAGGTTCTACTCATCGAAGCCAAACACGTGGGTGGCACCTGTGTAAACGTAGGTTGTGTGCCCAAAAAAGTCATGTGGTATGGCGCCCATGTTGCCGAAGCGATGAACCTTTACGCCAAAGATTATGGTTTCGACGTCACTGTTAATAAATTCGATTGGAACACTTTGGTCGAAAACCGCGAAGCCTACATTGGTCGTATTCACGATGCCTATGGCCGTGGTTTTGCCAACAACAAAGTGACGCTGTTAAATGGCTACGGCCGTTTTGTGGATGGCAACACCATCGAAGTGGACGGCGAACATTACACCGCCGATCATATCCTTATCGCCACTGGCGGCGCACCGACGATTCCGAACATTCCTGGCGCGCAATACGGTATCGACTCCGATGGTTTCTTCGCCCTACGCGAGCAACCTAAGCGTGTTGCCGTTGTTGGCGCGGGTTATATCGCTGTTGAAGTCGCTGGCGTGTTACACGCTCTGGGCAGTGAAACTCACTTATTAGTGCGTAAACATGCGCCGCTGCGTAACTTTGACCCCATATTAGTCGATGCTCTCGTCGATGCGATGGCAACCGAAGGCCCAACATTGCACACCCATAGCGTGCCAAAAGCAGTGGTTAAAAATGCCGATGACAGCCTGACATTAAACTTAGAAAACGGTGAAAGCATTACAGTCGATTGCTTGATTTGGGCAATTGGCCGCTCACCTGCAACAGGCAATATCGGCCTAGAAAATACCGAAGTGCAATTAGATAACAAAGGCTATGTCATCACTGATGAGCAGCAAAATACGACTCACAAAGGGATTTACTGTGTCGGCGACATTATGGCGGGCGGCGTAGAGCTCACTCCTGTTGCGGTTAAAGCGGGCCGTTTGTTGTCCGAGCGTTTATTTAACGGTATGACAGATGCCAAAATGGATTACAGCCTGATCCCAACAGTTGTATTCAGCCATCCACCTATCGGCACTATGGGCTTGACCGAACCTGAGGCCCGCACTCAATACGGCGACGATAACGTCAAAGTGTATACGTCGACGTTTACCTCAATGTACACAGCCGTTACGGCCCATCGCCAAGCCTGTAAGATGAAGTTAGTCTGCGCTGGCAAGGACGAAAAAGTCGTCGGTATTCATGGTATTGGTTTTGGTATGGACGAAATCCTTCAAGGTTTCGGCGTCGCCATGAAAATGGGCGCGACTAAGGCCGATTTCGATGCGGTCGTTGCTATCCACCCCACGGGCGCGGAAGAGTTTGTTACTATGAGGTAGAAGCGATTTTCGCTTTGATTTCATCATATTTAGGGCCAGCTTATGCTGGCCCTAATTGATCACAGATAGCATAAAACCATTAACTCTCACGCGACTTTCCTATAATCTCGACTGAGTACTTTGCATTTTAAACACTTAGTGCGGTTATCGCTGCGCCACTGTCATCGGGGATGAATAGCGTAATGCTTAAAGAACTCGCGTTCGATGGTTTGTTATTTAGTCCATTAATTATATTTATCCCCTTAGCTTTTCTGCTTTCCTGCATCACTCGCTGGGTACTCTATCAAACTGGGCTCTATCACAAGCTGTGGCGCGCAGCTTGGTTCGAAGTTGGGCTGTTTATCTGCTATCTGGCTTTGGTCATTTACTTGCTTGGGAGTTGATTGTTCATGGGAAAAATCTTTCGTATCAGCCTCACCCTTATTGTGGTCGCGATTGCAGGTATCGCCGGACATTGGATATGGTCGCACTACCTTTATTCTCCTTGGACCCGCGACGGCCGAGTTCGCGCCGAAATCATTACCATAGCGCCAGATGTATCCGGTTGGGTGAACCAACTGAATGTAAAAGACAATCAAGTCGTCAATAAGGGTGATGTGTTGTTCACTGTGGACGATACCCGCTACAAGGCCACGATTGCCGAATTGAATGCCAAAGCGGAAAGCCAAAAATTGGCATGGGAACTGGCAAAACATAAATACAAACGCCGTATCGGTTTGACCAATGCCAACTTAGTCAGCAAAGAAACCTTCGACGAAGCCTTTATCAATACCGAACTGGCAAGAACCAGTTATGAACTCGCACAGGCACAATTGAATACCGCCAAAATTGACTTAGCGCGGACGCAAATTCACGCTCCCGAAAATGGCACCCTGATCAATTTAAGCCTGCGTAATGGCAACTATGTCAGCAAAGGCAACTCAGTATTTTCGCTCGTTAAACAAGACTCTCTCTATATCACAGGGTATTTTGAAGAAACCAAAATCCCCTTGGTTCACATAGGTCAAAACGCCGATGTCAGCCTGATGAGTGGTGGCCATGTCTTGCATGGCAAAGTGGTCAGCATAGGTAAGGCGATTGCCAATACCAATGTCACCACTAATGGGCAGTTATTGCCGCAAATCGGCCAAACCTTTAATTGGGTGAGGTTGTCGCAGCGGATTCCGGTCGATATCCAGCTAGATAACATTCCTAAGGACATAGAGCTGAGCGTCGGCATGACAGTTTCCATCCAGCTACAGACTGACAAATAGTCATTATGACGCTGTTACTTAAGAGTTTATTTTTTCCTGACCGACGAACCCTCATCTTCGCGATTAAGGGCGTGATCTCGATGGCGCTCGCCTTATATGTGGCCATGTTCTTAAATTTAGAACGGCCATATTGGGCGCTGGTGTCGGCGGTATTTTTGCAAATTCGCCCCGAAAGTGGACTCGTGATCGAAAAGGGCTTATGCCAAATCGGCGGCACCTTAGTCGGCGCGCTCGCGGGGATTGCCATACTCAACGAGTTTACGCCCTATCCCGAACTCGCCTTAGGATTACTCGCCTGCTGGATAGGGCTAAATTCTGGGTTGTCGGCCATGGTACGCCAGCAAAACTTTGTCTATGCTTTTGCTATGGCGGGCATGACAGCCTGCTTGATAGTGCTCATTGTGATGGCAAGCCCGAGCACGGCCGATAGTGCAAAAATATTCGATGTGGCGCAGGCGAGGATCAGCGAAATTATCGTCGGCGCAATTTGTGCCGTCTTGGTCAGTTCGCTACTTTGGCCGACTAAGGTAAAACATGGTCTGCAACTGCATGCTAAAAACACAATTAATCAAACACTTAAATATCTTGCATTAGAACTAGATTTACAGGGCGTACATGCGAGCCGCCATGAACATATCGACACTATTATGGAATCAGTATCGGCGCTGAGTGACGACTCCAGCGCGGTGATTTATGAAGGTCCCGAAGGTCGCGGGCAGAGCCATGCGGCGAACTTTCTCTGCAATAAAACCCTTTCGCTGTTGGCGGCAATCCAAATATTTGGCCGACTACAACGTAATCATTCCCATCTGGTCAGCGAACCGCTCGCGAAAACCTTAGCCAATATGCGCAGCAGTTTTACCCTGATGGCGCAATCCACTGATGACCAAGAATGCTACAAAATGGCGCGTACTTTAAGGTATCAACTCCAACAAAACCTGATGCAATACCGCGACCGAACCCCATTAGAGACTCGCTTACTCAAAATTGCGATGGAGTTAAGCGCCGATCTAATCATGGTACTCAAGAGTTATAACGTACTGACAAGCAATTCTGCGGTACAACTCAACGCGCCGCCAATGGAATTTCACCGAGATCCACTGATAGGGTTTACGACCGGTCTACGCAGCATGGCGGTATTTGTCATTGGTGCTTCGCTGTGGATCGGCACAGGGTCGAGCGCGGTACTCATGATGATCCTGATGCCAGTGGTCTTTTCCATCATGATGGCGCGCCAGCCACTGCCGATGCTAACCACGATTTTGCGCCGTATTCTTGTCGGTATCACTATCGCTGTGCCCCTCACAGTGTTTTACGCTTTACCTTTGCTGGCAGAGAGTAGCGGTGATTTCGAAATCCTCATTTTAGTGCTCGCAGGCCCCTTTTTTATTGGGCTACTCGCCTTAGCGAATCGACCGACCTTGCCCTATGGTCTCGGGATTTGCGTGCCGTTTGCGGTATTAGTACAGCCCAGTAATACCATTTCATTTGCGATAGAAAACACTGTCAGCAATGCCTTAGCGATTTTTGTTGGCGTCACTGTGCTGTATTGGTTGTTTAAATTGATTACCGAACCTAGCCAGCGGTTAATGCAATATCGTCTGCTGCAATCCATCCAAAAAGATCTAGTGCATATCGCGCAGCATAACGATCCTGAGCCTTGGTTTAACGCCCGCATGGGCGATCGACTGCTGCGGATAGCCAGTTACGAAAAAGGCTCGGGCAAGAGTTCGAGGGTATTTACCGATCTGGTGTTCACTGCACTGAATCTAGGCCATGTGTCGATTCGAATGCGGCGCATGTTGCAGGGGATTTCAGATACGCACTCAGACTTAGGCTTAGAAAATGCACTCAACCTCTGGCAACACAATTTAGGTCAGGCATTTATCACCTGCGCCCACGGCCAAGTCGCAGAAGAGTTTAACACCAGCAGCGAAGCCTTATTACAAGCGCTAGCGCAATGCCCGTTACCCCACGAACAATTCACTCTGATTACTGGGATGTTTGAACGCATCACATTAACCTTCGAACGCACTGCCCACAGTATCGCCGAGCAGAAAAACACCTCAGCAAAATAGTCAGTTCTCAAACTATTTTCCGCCCCAAAAGCTACTCTCGTACCGCCGCCACAACCATTTAAATCCAATAGAAGCTTGATATTTGGCCGATAAAATGCCTTAATATAATTAGATCACTAACTATATTGGTGATATAAATTCAATTATCAACCAAGGAGCAATTATGTCTACGGAGAACCCACCAGAGGAAAATCTTATCTCGCAAGTAGCAAGCTTTACCCGATTACACGCCAAGGAAACAATGCAGTTTATGTGTTTATGCGCAATATTAAGCACCTATCTCTTTGTCATTTTGAAACCGAGTATTATTCAAAATAACAAAGCGTTAGGAGACAAATAATCCATGAATTACCTGGCTTACGTTTCCTTAGCGATTTACTTTATCGCCATGCTTGCTATTGGCTTATTCGCCTATAAAAAATCCACCAGCGATGTATCCGGCTATATTTTGGGCGGCCGCAAGGTGAGCCCACAGGTCACCGCACTCTCAGCGGGTGCATCTGACATGAGTGGCTGGATGCTAATGGGTCTTCCCGGCGCAATGTTTTTGGTTGGTTTCGAAACCATTTACATCGCACTTGGACTATTAATTGGTGCTCTAATTAATTACTTGGTCGTTGCACCCAAATTAAGGGTCTATACCGAAGTCGCGGATAACGCCCTCACTATCCCGGAGTTTTTTGCTAAACGCTTCGGCAATGCCAACAGCAGTATCCGAATTATCTCGGCCGTGATCATTGTGATCTTCTTTACCTTGTATACCTCAGCGGGTTTAGTGGCTGGCGGTAAGTTATTTGAGTCAGCATTTGGCCTGAACTACGACATAGGTTTAGTCGTCACCCTCGGCGTAGTGGTTTCTTATACCTTGTTGGGCGGATTCTTAGCAGTGAGCCTCACTGACTTTGTCCAAGGCTGTATCATGTTTGTCGCTTTAATCTTAGTGCCTGTGGTGGCATATCAAGAGTTTACCAGCGCTGACACTATGCTGAACTTTGCGTATCAATCGATTCCACACTTCACCGATGCCATGCAGAACGTCACTATGTTAGGGCTTATCTCAAGCTTATCTTGGGGACTCGGTTACTTTGGCCAACCGCACATTATTGTGCGCTTTATGGCAATTCGTTCAGTCGCTGACATTAAAACCGCCAGACACATAGGTATGGGCTGGATGACAGTGACCATTGTGGGTGCACTGGCAACAGGTCTTGTCGGTATCGCTTACGCCAATAAATTTGGCATGAAGCTGACCGATCCTGAAACCATCTTTATCGTGTTTTCTGAGTTGTTGTTCCATCCGATCATTAGTGGCTTCTTATTAGCCGCAATTCTGGCCGCGATCATGAGCACCATTTCATCGCAACTATTAGTGTCATCAAGCTCGCTAACGGAAGATATTTATCGCGTGATCTCGAAGAAAGAATCTAGCGAAAAAGACATGGTGAAAATGGGACGCTTTGGCGTAGCAGGCGTGGCAATTGTAGCAAGTCTACTGGCGCTTGACCGCTCTAGCAGTGTGCTGTCATTGGTGAGTAATGCATGGGCAGGATTCGGTGCAGCCTTCGGTCCGTTAGTCTTGTTTAGCTTGTATAAAGCTAACCTAACCCACAAAGCCGCGATTGCCGGCATAGTGTCAGGTGCAGCCACAGTCCTGTTTTGGATTTATGCACCAGTACTTGCTGACGGTAAAGCTTTAACCACAGTGGTGTATGAGATGATCCCCGGCTTTGCCGTGAGCAGTGTGGTGATTTGGATAGTCTCGTTACTCGATACTGATCCTTGTGCCAAAACCACTAAATTATTCCATAAGGCTGGCCGTGTTTTAGCCGAAGACAGATGAGGCGCGCAGGTATGACTGACTTACCCTGGAAACGCATTGTCGTTAAGGTAGGTAGTGCCCTGATTGCTCCACACAAACAAGGTTGCAGCAGCCACTACTTACTCGGCATTGCCCAATTTATTACTTATTGTCGTGCACAAGGGATCCAAGTTGTCTTGGTCTCTTCGGGTTCCGTCGCCGCGGGATGGCATCACTTTGGCGTGGTGGATAAACCGAGCGTCACTGTGAAGAAAGCCATGGCAGCAGCAGGTCAGGCCGATATGATGGCCACATGGAACAAGTTATTTGATTTCCCGACCGCACAGCTACTGTTAACCCACGGCGATTTACGCAATCGAGATCGTTATATCAGTATTAAAGATACGATTTTCAGCCTACTCGAACATGGGCTATTGCCTATCATCAACGAGAACGATGCCGTTACCGCCGACAAGCTCAAAGTTGGCGATAACGATAATCTCTCGGCCATGGTAGCCGCGGCGGCCGATGCCGATACCCTGATTATCTGTTCAGATGTGAACGGGCTTTACACACAAAACCCCCATGAAAATCCCGATGCACAGCTTATCAAGCAAGTGAACGAGATTAATGCCGAAATCTACGCCATGGCAGGCGGCGCCAGCAGTGCCGTCGGTACGGGGGGAATGCGGACTAAGATACAAGCCGCCAAGAAGGCGATTTCCCACGGGATCGAAACCTTTATTATCAATGGTTTTGATGCCGACTCATTCAACCAATTGTTGAAGGGCCAAAACCCAGGAACCTTATTTACCCCCGATGAGAAGCCAATGCAGGATCACTTGCACTGGATGACACATACCTCGCAGGCTCAAGGCGAAGTCATTGTTGAAAATGACTTTAATATCGCCCTTGATATCCATAGCGAGCAATTGACCAGTGACGATGTCGTTGCCATCAATGGGGACTTTTCTGTCGGTGACACCATTTTAGTACGCAAAGACGATGGCACTAAATTGGCCAAGGCCAAATCCAATTACAGCAGCTGTTTACTTAGCTTTATTACGGACCAAGACGATCGCGAGTTTGCCAGTGAATTTCAGCAAAAGACTGGACCGATTATTTCCGAGAAAAACATCGCCATTCTCGAATAAGCATCAGCCGAATAAAACTAAGCGAGTAAACATCTAAGCGGAGTAAATATGACTTTAATCAAAAACTTATCTCAAGAAGCTGCCAAAGCGGCTCTGATCCTCGCCCAAGTTGACGAACAGCTTAAAAATACTGTACTCCTCGATATGGCATGCTCATTACGCGAAAAGTCCTATGAAATCCAAAGCGCAAATTTAATCGACTTACACAGAGCGACCGCCGATAACGTCGGCCCTGCCATGCTCGACCGATTAACGCTAACGCCAGAGCGTATAGAAGCTATGGCGGTAGGCATTGAAACCATCGCCGCCTTACCCGATCCCATTGGCAACGAACGCTATATTGGTCAACGACCTAACGGCTTAACCATCAGCAAGATGCGCGTGCCATTAGGCGTGGTTTGTATGATTTATGAAGCGCGCCCCAATGTCACCGCCGATGCGGGTGCCCTATGCTTTAAATCCGGCAATGCCGTGATTTTGCGCGGTGGTAAAGAGGCGCTGCACAGCAGTAAAATTATCGCCACCATTTTGCAAAGTGTATTGAAACAATACGGCTTGCCCGAGGCGTTAATCACTGTGGTGCCAGACCCAGATCGCGCCCTCATGCTAGAACTGCTGCAGCAACGAGATTATATCGATGTGATCATTCCCCGCGGCGGCGAAGGCTTGATTAACTTTGTGACTGACAACAGTAAAATCCCAGTGATCCAGCATTTTAAAGGCGTGTGTCATTTATACGTCGATAAAGATGCCGATCTGGATATTGCTATGGACTTACTGCTCAACGGTAAAACCCAGCGCACTGGCGTATGTAATGCCCTCGAAGCCCTATTAGTACACCAAGAAATTGCCTCGCAATTCCTGCCTAAAGTAGCCAAAGCGCTGGCCGAGCATAAGGTTAAAATCAACGCTTGTACTCAAGCCGGTGGTTATTTTGAAAACTGTACTTACATGGAAGAAGACGATTTCGGCCAAGAGTATTTAGACCTCGAAATCGCCATTCGCCAAGTGGATCACTTCGACCATGCTATCCAACATATTGCCCGTTTTGGTAGCCAGCACACCGAAGTGATTTGCACCGAAAACGAAGTCACAGCCGCACACTTCCAACGTGCAGTCGATGCTTCTGTGGTAATGGTCAATGCCTCTTCGCGTTTCTCCGACGGCAGCGAACTCGGCCTTGGTGCGGAAATCGGCATCGCGACATCTAAGCTTCATGCCTACGGCCCAATGGGACTCGAATCCTTGACCGCTGAGAAGTATTTAGTCTCAGGCACAGGCCAAGTGCGGGCGTAAACCTAAGGTGTAAATCACACTTTTAGGCTTAACAAGTCCGTTGGATTTCGATTCAATTGTAAAGATTAAAGGCCACAGTCAGTAACGACTGTGGCCTTTTTGTTGGCTAAATTGACTCGAACCACAACAGCCTGAGTTCCCAGTCAATGCCCTGAAACCGAGTTATAGTAAGGCATGCGCTAAAACCTCAGATCCCACTGCGACGGCTTATCACAGCTCGCTGACAAGCTATTCGCCAATAAGTTACAACCCAGCTTAAACAATTTACACATTGAGCATATTGCATTTATTTTCAACAAACCTATCATGCGATCGATTCTCATTTGCACCTAAACGCTTTATTTGCACTCAGGATCACCAATCATCATTTAATCTGAAATCGCCTGAAAGGATTGAAATACCATGCCTCCCCTATCTGTTTTAACGTCTTGGCGCTCGCCATTGATCCCTGTACTTCTCAGCACACTTACTCTGACGGTTCAAGCCAATACTGACCCTAAGCAAGATGAGAAAAAAGATACAGAACAGATAGAAAGATTGAACGTGGTAGGAACATACACCCGCGCGGCAATGAATAGCGCCACGGGTTTGTCTATGTCACTCAAAGAAACCCCACAAAGCGTCACTTTAATTACCGAAGAAATGATCAGTGACAAAGGTTTGATCACTATGGAGTCAGTGTTAAATCACACTCCTGGCGTCACTATGGTGGGCGATGCCTCTGAAAACAGTCAGATATTCGTGCGCGGCTATGCACTCGACAGCGGGGTGCAAATTGACGGCTTAATCACAACCTCTTCATCCCATGTTTACAGCGGCTCAATTGATCAAGGTTTAGACCCTGTGATTGCCGAACGGGTTGAAGTATTAAAAGGAGCGGCAGGGATTTTAAGCGGTTTAGGTGAACCTTCTGCCACGGTTAATTTTATTCGTAAACGTCCAACGGATGACACCCGTGCCACGGCAAGTGCAAGTTATGGCTCATGGAATACCTATAGACTTGAGGCCGATGTTTCTGGCTGGCTAACGGATTCGGGCAATGTGAAAGGTCGATTCGTGAGTGCGGTGAAGAAAGGCGATTCTTTTATCGATCGCTATCAGCGCGATACCACAGTGCTCTATGGCGTAGTTGAAACGAGTCTCGGCACAGATACTAGCTTGTCGCTGTTTGCGGACTATCAAAAATCACAAACCGACGGTGTGTATAACTGGAACTCTAATCCCGCATTTTATACCGATGGCACAGCTGTCGATTTTGGCCGCAACTACTCTAGCTCACAGGACTGGACCCATTGGGACGTGACCCAAAAGAGTCTCATGGCCGAATTTAAACATAGATTCGATAACGACTGGTCACTCGTCAGTGCCTATCGTATCGCTAACGCCACCATAGACGCATTGGCCTTTTACCCAGGCGATTATATCGTCAAATCAACCGGCGAATTTGTTGGCCCTTGGGGCGATACTTATGCCGCCCAACATGATCGTGAATCCGATACCAACAGTTTCAACCTGTATGCAACGGGTAACTTCGACTTGCTCGGCCGTGAACATAGCGCTGTGATCGGTTTTAACTATGGTGACAACGAGTTCGATAACATCAACACGAACTCCGCCCCCCAACGTCGCTATAACGTTGCGGATCAGGGCAATTACCCCAAGCCTAATATTCCTAATTCACCCACCAATGGCCAAACCAATGAGCAAAGCCAATCGGGTGTTTACGGCACTGTCCGTGTCAATCTGTTGGATTCACTGAAATTAATGGTCGGTGGACGCGTAAGTAACTGGTCCTATGAAAAGCATGATCTCGTGGGTAACAGCACAGATGCGACCATGGAAAAAACCGGTATTTTCATCCCCTACTACGGCCTAGTCTACGATGTGACCGAGCAGATCGCTGTCTACGCTAGCCGTACTGAAATCTTCAAACCTGGCACCTATTTTGGTGAAGATGGCCAACTGCTCGAACCTGCAGAAGGCACAAACGTCGAAGGCGGCGTCAAGGTCGCGCTGTTCGATGACACGCTAAACATGTCAGCCGCCATCTACGAAACCAATAAAGACAACGAACCCGAATATGCAGGTAAAGGTCAGCTACCTTCCGGTGACTCTATCTACGAAAGTGTGGATGGGATTACCACCAAGGGCTATGAGTTAGAAATTGCCGGACGTCTTACCGACTTATGGGATATCAGCGGCGGTTATACCCACAACAATGCAGAAGATAAAGATGGCCTACGTCGTCAAACTTATCTGCCCGAAGATATCTTCAAACTCACCACTAAATATAACTTTGAAGACATTCTGCCGGGCATTACTGCAGGTGCAAGCTGGCGCTGGCAGAGCAGCACCTTCTATCAAGGCACTATTTGGGGTGTCGATGGCGCGCCGAATGTGGCTTACCGCCAAACACAATCCGCCTACTCACTCGTTGACTTAATGTTTGGCTACCAAATCACACCTTCTATTTCTATGCAATTAAACATTAACAATATTTTCGACAAGAACTACAACCGTTCACTCTGGGGTTACGCCGACTTTGGCGAGCCACGTAATGCCACACTATCACTACGTTGGACGCTCTAAAACATAGCCCTAACCCGAAATAACATTAAGGATGATCAAATGAAACAAGCACTTGTAATACTCACTTTACTCGGCGGTATCGCTTTTTCGGCTCAAGCACATGAAGTATGGCTTGAGCGTAATAACGATGGTTCAGTTAAAGTGCAATTTGGCGAACCGGGTTCAGAGCAAGCTTCGGCAGAAGAGTTAGCATCGTTAAGCGCGGCGCGTATTTTCGCCGCCAATGCCAAGACACCGTTAACCGCCACAACGCAGGCCGATCATCTACTGGTCAAAACCCAAGATAGCAAGAGTGACATCAGTTTCTATGCCGATACCGCGTGGCAACCATGGAAAACTGAGACCGGATTGCAGGCCGCAATACTCTATGCCCGCACGGGACAAGAACACACAAAAGCGCTGCAAGATTTTGAATTTACGCCAGTAAAGTCAGGCGTTCCCGAGTTTGTGCTTAGCTATAAAGGCGCACCACTGGTGAATCATCCAGTACAAGTTTATCGCCCCGGTTTTTGGAGTAAATCTTTCACCACCGATGCCCAAGGTAAATTCGCCCTCGATACCCCAGATGCGGGCCGCTACTTACTCGTCAGCAACCACACCACAGAAGGTAAGCAAACACTGGCTGGCAACGAGGTTGATAGCGTTTTACACATCACCACCACGAGTTTTATCAGTCAGTAACAATCTTAATAGTGAGATGGAGTTAACGTGCAGTATTTAATGATAGGTTTATACCTGCTGTGTTTTGCAGTTCACGCAAGCGCAGTACCTGTAACAGTCGCCTTGCCCCAAACGGGCAGCACCAATGAACTGTTGCCACTCAGTGGCTCCATTAAATCCGCACGGGTGGCTCGCTTATCGGCACGTACCGATGGCCTAGTCGCCAAAGTGCTGGTCGATGCGGGCTCGCAAGTCCGCGCAGGCCAGCCTTTACTCGCACTCGACGATACCTTAGCCGTACATCAATTAGCACAGCGTCAAGCCGATGTAATAGCCGCTAAGACCATGCTGGCAGAAAAGCAGCGACTCCTCACCGAGGCGCAAACGCTCAGCGCTCAGCAGTTATTCCCCGAAACAGAGCGCGCGATTCGCCAAGCGGCGTTAACCGAGGCCGAAGCCAATCTGCAGAGTTTAACGGCAGCACTCGCACACCAAAAAGAGGTAGTCGCCCGTCACCAACTGATGGCACCGTTTGCAGGGGTGATCTCCAGCAAACAAACTGAAACCGGTGAATGGGTTAATGTCGGCACTGAAATCTTCACCTTAGTATCCCAAGAACAGCTCTGGCTCGACATTCAAGTGCCGCAGGAAATGTTCCAAAGCGTAGCCACTGCGACTCACGTGGACATTTCCGCCGACATGCTGCCTGAACAAGCGTTTATCGGCCATGTGAATGCCCTTGTCCCTGTGAGCGACCACAATGCTCGCAGCTTCTTGGTACGCTTGACTATTCCCGAAGCGGATGGACTTTTGATGCCCGGCACATCGGCCACCGCCATCTTCCACTTACAGCGGGCGCAACACAGTGTTGTCGTGCCGCAAGATGCGCTAGTCCGTCACCCCGACGGCCAGTTCAGCGTCTTTACCGTGCAAAACAACATAGCCCAACGCCATACCGTTCAAGTGGGCCATACGAGCGCCATCGGGATTGAAATCCTCAGCCCATTACCCAAAGATGCGCCCGTAGTGATCCGCGGTAACGAGAGCCTACAAGACCAACAGTCAGTCTCTGTGCTCAACTCTGTCATAGGAGGTTAGTAGGATGCTAAAGTTTGGTATTAAACATGGCACCTTACTGTCGGTCATCGTCTTGATATTCTGCGTATTGGGCACGGCTGCCGCACTGCGTATCCCAATCCAAATGATCCCCGACTTAGATGTGCGCACCATCAGTGTCGCCACAGGTTGGCCGGGAGCAACGCCGCAAGACGTCGAAAAAGAAATTCTACTTGAGCAGGAACGCTACCTGCGCACCTTGCCCAACTTACAACGCATGACATCTTGGGCCGATACCGGTTCAGCATGGGTAGAACTCGAATTCCCCCAAAGCACTGAGATCAGTGACGCGCTTATTCGTGTTAGCAATGCGCTCAGCCAAGTATCGTCTTATCCAGAAAACGTCGACCAACCACGGCTTTACAGCAGTTCATATTCAGACAACGCTTTCATGTATTTCCGTCTCGTGCCTGTCGCGGGGAACCCGCTGAATCTAGACATAGACATGATGCGCGATTTCGCTAACGACTTTATTCGGCCACAAATGGAGCGCGTCAAAGGCGTTTCCTCTGTCACCATTCAAGGCGGCGCCGAACGGCAAATCCAAATACTGCTCGATCCCGCCAAACTCGCCCAACGTGGCATCAGCATTATGGACGTGCGCCAAGCCATTCGAGATCGCAACAAGGACACTTCTGCGGGCGATATCGACAGTGGTAAAAAACGTTATTTACTGCGGGTAATTGGCCGTTTTGAGGATTTAAATCAACTTAAGCAACTGATTTTAAAACGCCAAGGTAATACGAATATTCTGCTGCAAGACGTTGCCGAGATAAAACTCGACCACGCCGAGATCCGTGAACTGTCCTTTGCCGAACAAGAACGCACCCTCAGCTTAGCGGTCAAACGGGATGTCGGTTCTAACGTTATCGCCATCAAAGATGCCATGATGCCCGTGATAGCGCAGATCAATCAAAATCAACTCGCCCAGCACGCCATGCAGTTAGAGTTATTCAGTGATGATGTGCGCTATGTGCAAGATTCAGTTGAAAATGTGTGGGTGAATTTAGGTCTAGGTGCCTTACTGGCAACCTTGGTCATGTACCTCTTCTTGCGCTCGAATCGAGCAACCCTGATTGGTGTTATCGGTATTCCGCTGTGTACCTTAGCCGCCTTCGTCGGGCTGCTGGTGTTTGATCGCACCATTAATGTCATTTCATTGGCGGGTGTTGCCTTTGCCATAGGCATGACGGTCGATAACAGCATTGTGGTGCTCGAAAGCATTGAACAAGCGCGCAGACGCGGATTAGATCGTCTCGAAGCAGCCATAAGTGGTATCTACGATGTGTGGCCTGCGGTACTGGCCTCGACGCTCACCACAGTACTAGTGTTTGTACCCATTCTATTTATCAAACAAGAAGCGGGACAACTGTACTCGGATATCGCGATTGCCATCGCTTCATCCATTATCGCTTCTATGCTGGTCGCGGTGTTCATCGTACCCGCCGCTATTGCCCGTTTTGGTTTCGGTAAGATGCACTCGGCGCAGACAAACCAAAGTGAGCCCCCCAAAGCATCACGCATATTGAGCTTAGTCAGCCAACTTGTACTGTCGGCAAGACGCCGCACCTTTGTGATTGTGCTGTCACTCGTCTCGACGATTGGGCTTGCGGCTTGGCTTATGCCTCCGGCCGAATATTTACCCGAAGGCGAAGAACCAAAAGCCTTTACTTCTATGGTCGCACCGCCGGGTTACAACCTATCGGAAATGGCTAAAATTGCTGAAGAATTAACGACTCAGCTATCTGCGAGAGTCAATGCCGAGGCAACATCCTTTGAATCTGGTGAGCAAAAAATTCCGCCACTAAAATACTATACCCTCAGCGTGGGTGTCGGCAGTATTTGGGTGATGAGCGAGCCCGTTCGCAGCCAAGATATGGATGCCATGATGAGTTCACTCACCGCCTTATTTGAGCAATATCCTGGCATGCGCGCCTATTCATCGCGGGGCTCCATTATTTCCAGCAACGATGGTGGCACCCGCGCTGTCGCCTTGGACATTTCTGGCCCAAATCAAGTCAGCCTCTATCGTGCTGCAGAAGCGGCGTATCAAGCGGCGGAAAAAGTATTTGCCGAACCACAGCTGTATTCAGACCCATCGACCTTGTCGCTAGACCAACCACTTTGGCAGATTTCCCCTCGCTGGCAACGTCTTGTAGAACAAGATTTTAGCGGCAGCGAGTTTGGCTATGCGGTTTCGGCACTGAGCGATGGCGCCTATGTCGACGAGTTTTTCCTCAATGATAACAAGGTGGATATCTTTCTATTTAGTCTGGCAGGCAATCAACAGAGTCTGTCGCAATTGGCACTTGCTCCGATAGTCACGCCTAAGGGTAATGTACTGCCACTGCAAGCCTTGGCCGACATTAGTGAGCAAATGGATAGTGACAGTTTACGCCGCGTCGATGGCCGCAGAACGGTGACCCTTTACATTATTCCGCCACGTTCCATTGCGTTAGAAACCGCTGTGGCTAAGGTGCGGGAAGAATTAGTCCCCATCCTCTATCAACAAGGTGCTGTCGGCAAAGATGTCAGTTTGGATATTTCGGGCGCAGCCGATCAGCTCGAAGCGACGAAAGCGGCACTCTCCAGCAATTTTCTGGTCGCCGTGTTGATCATCTACTTGTTATTAGTCGCGATTTTTAATCACTGGGGTTATCCGTTATTTGTGCTGATCACTATCCCGCTCGGACTTGCGGGCGGTTTAGTCGGCTTACAAGCGCTTAATTATACTGGCAGCTTATTTGCGTATCTTGGCGGCCAAGGTTGGCACCAACCCTTTGATATGATTACTATGCTTGGATTTCTAATCCTATTAGGCACAGTCGTTAACAACCCGATTTTGATCGTGGAACAGAGCCGTAAAAACCTGCAATCGGGTCAGTTTGGTGTCGTTGATGCCGTCAAATCTGCCGTCGCCAGTCGATTACGACCGATTCTAATGTCTACCGCGACGACCTTGTTTGGCTTATTGCCGCTGGTGTTATTCCCCGGTGCTGGCAGCGAACTCTACCGCGGCGTTGGCATAGTGGTATTGGCAGGTCTTATCGTGGCAACGCTACTCAGCTTAACCTTTTTACCCGCCTTGTTAATCTCTGTGCTATCCCGCACTCACAAGACAAATTCAGCAGAAGTGGCACACCATCATGACTGAAAAAACCAACATGACTCCACCGTTAACACAAAGACTGATGCGCTGGAAAACGTCAGCCATCTGGAGCGATAGCCTGAACATAGGCAATCGCTGCCTCGCAGCAACCTTTGGTGGCTATTTGTTAAGTGCGGTAGCGACTATTTTGCTCGCACAAATCCTGCCGTTATCTCAGGTTGATCGGGTGTTAACCGCCATGATGCTGTCATTTACTGTGTACACCTGCGCCGTGATTTGGGTGTTCAGCGTTAAATCAACATGGCGATACTGGCTGGATTTATTCGCGCTTAGCGGTCTGCTGTATTTAGCTTACCTCGCCGCTAAAGCGTTTGATGCTACAAGTGCTCAAGGGAGTGGATTATGAAAGACTCCTTTTTTCGTTCAATGACTTGGCTACACACTTGGGTTGGATTGCTCACCTGCTGGGTGTTGTTTCTGGTTTTTTTCGCCGGAACAGCGGCCTATTACCGTGCTGAAATCAACCTGTGGATGCAACCCGAAAACCACGGCAGCCAATATGATGCCAATGCGGATAATCAACAATTGATACTCAAGGGCCTCACGTCCTTGGCACAACAAGCACCTGACGCTGAGTCATGGTGGATTTACTTACCCACACAACGGGTGCCATTACTGACCTATGCATGGAGCGATCCCGCCGCTGAAGGCCAGCGATTTGGTGATTATCATCAAGGCTTTATTAACCCTGCGACAGGTGAAGCCTTACCTAAAGCACGGGAAAGCCGAGGGGGCGACTTTCTCTATCGACTGCATTTCGACTTGTACTATATGAGTGTGCTCACAGCGCGTTGGATTGTCGGCTTTTGCACTATGTTCATGCTAGTCGCCATCATCAGCGGGATAGTGATCCACAAACGTATTTTTAAGGATTTCTTTAGTTTTCGCCCCGGAAAAGGCCCGCGCTCTTGGTTAGATGCCCATGTCGCCAGCTCAGTGCTCGCATTGCCCTTTCATCTTATGATCACTTACACCGGTCTAGTGACTTTGATGTTTATGTATATGCCATGGGGACTTAACACGCAATATGGTGATGAAACTCAAGCCTTTTATTCGCAATGGAAACCCATTTACCAAACTCCCGCCGCCACTGGCACACCAGCCACTATGCTCGATAGTCAGAGTTTACTCAGTGCGATTCACAGTGTCGTGGGTGAGTCGCCACTTGAAGGCTTGCAGTTTGATAATCTCAACGACAGCAATGCCAGCGTAACAGTCAAAATCGCCCCTGAGCACAGCTTAAATCAGCAAGCGCCTTGGTATCACTTGTCTACTGTGACCGGTGCTGTGTTGGCGCAGTCGGCTGTGACTTCGGGAGCGAATCAAACCCAAAGTGCCATGATAGCCCTGCACAGTGGTCGCTTTGCAGGCCAAGGCCTACGTTTACTGTATTTACTGGCGGGATTAACGGGCTGCGTGATGATCGCCAGCGGCGCGATTATGTGGGCCGATAAGCTGGCACAAAAGCAGCTTAAAAAAGATAAGAATCATAGCGGGCTCACGCTAGTGAACATGTTGAATCTCGCCACCTTTGCTGGCCTGCCCATTGCGCTAGCCTGTTATTTTTATGCCAATCGACTCTTACCCGTCACCTTTGCGAATAGAGAGAACTGGGAAATCCATTGTTTCTTTATCAGTTGGGCGTTAGTCGCACTGCTCGCTTGTTTCAAACGAGATAAACAAACATGGCAACGACTCTTTTTACTCACCGCCTTGCTTTATGGCCTGCTACCTCTGCTCAACGCCATGACTTCGCAGTATCAGCTGATAAGCAATCTACAGCGCCAAGCCTATGTTCTTGCAGGATTTGATCTCATGATGCTCGGACTTGCAGCGCTGTTTTACATGGCAGCCAAACGCTTGCGTAGCCCTAAAAAAGTGCTGGCTACACGGGTAACCAAAGCGACGACAGAATTAGGAGTTGAATCATGACAGCCACAGGCGAATTGTTAACCTGTTTTATCGCCATGGGGCTGTTGGCCTTGTCTTATTTTAGCCACCACCGCGCCGTGCGTAACCGCCCGTTAACCGATGCACAGGCACGCGGATTTCGCACCGCTGGTACTGCAACGCTCGTCCTGTGCTATTGGCTTGCCAGTCGTCATTACGGCCCAGCGTACGCCAGCGTATTACTGCTCGGCTGGGTGTGTTTAAGTTCGATAATCCTAGTGATTTTACTCAGTTACAAACCACGCTGGTTACAGCCCATATTGCCCGCCAGCACCGTAGTGTGTTTGCTCGGTTTGTTGTATTAAATACCGAATGAAATCGATTATGAGCGAGGCTAATTGATAAAAATCATAGAGTAGGAATTGTGAGATGAGTTCTTTTTAAAGCGATAAACACATGAGTGACGACATAACTAATGATTAAGCACTCTCATTCCAGTGACTCGCCGTGAATATATCCCTATAGGCTCGACGGCGGCATCTGATATAGAAGGACCTACGAATGTCGCGATCACATGGATGTGAAAGAGCGACCATGCCGCCAACGGTCACTTACATGCGAGTGCTTAATCTCGTTAATCTCTGTGTATTTTTGAAGCTTACAATTGTTACATTAATACCAAAATTTCATAAATGGATAGCTCTAAAATGACTAAGGAGTATAGATAAGCGCTTCTTTCTATTCATCAAAAGACACTGCTAACTCTACCCAGTTTTTATAATCCGTTTTACTTGCAGAGAGATTTAATAATTGCTCTTGACGGTAACAATCTATTTTATCAAAGTAAGATATACTTTTTTCATGTTTTTCATCTAAATGCTTTATATACATACTCTTATCTCTAGGTATCCAATTCGAGCACATTTTATTCATTTCAGCCAGCAATCCATTTAATCCTAAATTAAAAGAAAGGCCACGTGGTGATGTAACTAATTTAGGTAAAAAGCCTTCTTCATGATTATAAAAACAAATAGGAATATCATCTATGAAATATCCAATACTTGATATTGAAAGAGAAAAATCATGGTCTTTATCATTTGCTTCAACCCATTCACTATAAAGCGAAAAATGCTTATCCCTCAAGACAAATAAAGTCAGCAATAAATAAGGGGTAAATGTCTTGGGTGTATTGCTTAAAACAGCTATAAATTTATCCGTTAACTGCTCAGTTTCCCTTAGAGAAAGCCTAAATCTATCCGCAACAGTAGAAACCACGTTAGTAAAGTCATCTAATTCAGCTAGACTAGGTACGTATTCCTTCCATTTCGGATTGTAAGTTACCTTGCTTTCTGCAATACGGCTTACAAACTCATAGCGGGAAAGCTCTGTTAACGAGTAACGGCGCCTGAAGAATCGCCCTAAATAGGTTTGAGCATCAAAGCCCTCACCATAAACAGCTTTCACTGCATGCTGTAATTGCTCCGTATCAGTCGCAACAACAAATGCAATATTATCGAGCTCAAAAAAGTGCTTCACGACTTCTAACATCTCTACTGCGTAACTTGGACGACAGCGATCTAATTCATCGATGAATATAAAAGCTGGTGCTTTTAAAGTACCCTTTTTATGTGCAATTACCGCAGTAATTAATTCTTTAATTTCAGATCGTAAATATTCAACCGACTTCAGTTTATCGTTGTGATCTTTCACTAAGCATTGTGCAATGGCCGCGCCTGACTCACCGAAAATATCCGATGAACCTTTGCCATCACTTTTATGCTCAGGCGATATTTTATCTTCGTCTTCGATTGAAACATCATCGAGATTCAAACCAGTTGCCTTTTTCACCAATCCTTTGAGTAAAGCAGGTGCAGCGGCCTTGATAAAACGAGCAGATTTCTTGGCAATATTTAACACAGCTTTATTGTCAGGTGGCAGTTGCTCACTTAAAGCGTTTATCAAAGATGAAATCACCGTAAGCATTGGGTCGTCTGAATAGTCCTGCTTCCAAGCATCAATATAAACGACAGGGTGACTCTCTTTAATGCTCTCTATCCAGCGGTTAATGAAATAGGTTTTACCCGATCCCCACTTAGCGTTTAGGTTTAATACATAACCGCCATCGATGGCATTACTTGCCAAATAGTTGTGCAAAAATGAAGCGTATCTTGCTCTATTTAATGTGTCTTTTGGAAATAATTCCGTTCCATCAGTGCATAACATAGGCTTCTGCCAGTTAAACTCTACAATATCATCAGACATAAAATCCCTTTTTATTAATCAGTTACTCATACTTCAGAATAAAGTCGTTATTTTTTTAACTATCAACTAAATGAGTGATACAGACAAACACAGGAGTCCACAGAGTTAAGCACTCTCGCGGCAGTGACCGTTGGCGGCATGGATGCCGTCGTCGAGCCCTCAGGGACGAGTTTACGGCGAGTCACTGGAGTGAGAGTGCTTAACATCAATCCCATCTGCGATACTTTATTCAGTACCATCACACTGTGATTTACCCGCTTGATAACAGCTGGGTTGACGTGGGCATACGGCGCCGCGAGAGCAAATAAGGCGGGCGTCGTTTTTGATCCCGCGTTCTATCCAGTTGATATTGAGGATTTTTGCGACGCTCACCAGATCGCTTTTAATGTGTTTGGGAATAGCGACTGAACCGCCGCTGGCGACACAGGCATTCTTCAAATCGTGGGCGATAGACAGGGCATCTTTACCTTGGGCTTCAATCGCTGGATTTAAATCTATGCCAGCACAGAGAACATGGGGATTGCCTGCCGAGTCTTCGACTTTAATCGACTCGCAGCAGTAAATGCGTGGTTCGTTGCCGACGTTTAAAATCGAAATCTGTGCCGAAGTGCCGACCGTCGGCTCGCTGATCATCCTAAAGACGGCCCAATGCTGACAAGGGTCTTCCACTAATCGCATATTGCCCCAAGGCAGTGGAATACCGTTACCACGGTAAACGGCTTTGAGTTTGCCCGGCGCGTAAGCGTCGAAATAATGCCAATGAGGATAAGGAGATACCACTGTCATGCGCCGCATTGCGACTGAGGCTGACACTTGCAGTTGCTTGTGTACTTCAATCTCATAACCGTGGCGGTCGAGTAATTGGCGATAAGGCACTTTAGGGCACAGCAGCGCACCGGCGAAGAAGCTCGATTCAAAATCGCGCCACGCATGCAAGATATCCTGCGCATTCAAGGTATTGGACTGCATACCCGCCTCTTCATCCACTTCTAATTTGCGACCTGAGATCATCACACTCTTGAGGCCGTCCTTGTTGTGCAACACGCAATGACCTATGTGCACGGCTAAATCATATTTGAGTCTGTTGGGGCGATTTTTGAGGATTTTATTTACATAAATCGTGCTCGGCGGCTCAATAAATGAGGTGACCAACTGACGCGAACTCACGCCCATTTCATCGATAACTTCCTGCGGCGTACTGTCTATCCACTTGATTTTTAATCCCATTCCCTTAGCGATATCCAGCATATCGTCCAGAGATAAGGGCATACGTTTGAGGCCGACTTCTTCAGCGGCACGTTCAAGATCGGGGAAATGATTTTGATGATGTTCTTGATGGGCGCGGATCAATAAATGGGCAAACTGCCGACCTGAGATCCCTGTCTGCGACAGCATCTCAGGTATCGCTATTTGTAAAATATCATTGGAAAACAAAAAGCTGGGTTCGAGTGCCATACCACTTATGCCACCACGTCGGCCCTTGTCTGGCGTAATGGCGTTTTCTTCGGGCACATCGTCTAAGAACCATTCGGCGTCTTTTTGAAAAACCGCGGCGATCACAGCCAGCATTCCTGCACTCGGCACACGCTTGCCACGTTCGATCATCGACAAATATGACACAGAGGGCGCACTTCCCGCATCGACTCGAATGCATCGTGCCGACAAATCTTCCATAGTTAAATTATTACGTTTCCGTAAGTTACGTATTTTTGTGCCTAGGAAATGTGATTTTCTCATCAAGCTCTGGTCATTGCGCATTTTGTAAAATTCACAGTGTAAAATTTTTATTGTGAAATTGTAGTAAAAAAAAGACTAGACTACAAATCAAGCAATCAAGGAAAGGCTAATGCGAACAAGCTAAGCCATTCCAGTACAAGAAATGCTTAACCACTCACACTTAAAGTGGCTAAGCACTCAAAGCGGACAAACCAAATTGAAGACAAACTTTGATAAGCCAAAAGTGAAATCAAAACCCTGAATTTTTTAAATTGAAAGAGTGAGAGGAACAAGCGATGAATATGTCAATTATCAAGAGCAACCAGATCCAACCGAATCTAAACAGCCTCATCGCAGAAGAAGTGCTAGCCGTGGCCCAAGTGAATGTCGCCGAGCACGAGAAGATCGCTAATGCGAAACAATTCCTCGACCGCCTCTTTCCACTTAACTCTGGTTCACACCAAGATGTGAGCAGCTATGTGGTTTACTACCAACACCTGTTGGCCTTTTTTGCCGACGGCAGCCACAGTGGTTTACGTCAGCCAAAACAGTTTGTGGCCTTTAACGGCACTAAAGATGCGCCTTGCGCCATAGTGTTACAGGACCTAGGTTGTCACGTTGAACTCAGTTTCGACCGCAGTGGCATGATAGGTGCGAGAGACGTTGCCAATCTGGAAGATATCCAAATCGGAACGTCATTAAACATGGTAGTCGGAACACCAGAGTCACGTTCTGCCGCATCGCGCCATTGGCTCAGCCTATTACATGCGGGTATGTCCAGCGCCAACGACACCCAAGATAAGTTGTTTACCGCAAAGGATGGCAGCGATTACAACTTGAAAAGTATCGTAAATTTATAATTGCACGCTTTGTAACCTCGCCATTTATTATCTAGCCAAGAAGATGAACTGAGCTCAGTTCATCTTCTTCGATTTACCCTCCTGCTTTGCACAATCCTCTGAGAGTCAATAAAACTGACTGACTAGATAAGTTTAATTGATTTTATTGAGGCTCATACACCCAGCTATAATGCCCTCTTGCATCTGTCTCCATGATCAATCCAATTGATCGCCATTTTGTATCCGTCGCTTAATGTGAAGATCTGTGGTTGGAACGATAAACCGAATCGCTCGAGCCTAAGGCGTTATGAATTCTTCATCGACATCACAGCAAGATAATAAGACTCATCGCATCGTTTTCATCTGTGCGGGTTTGTTATGCCTCGCGCCTTTTATCTCATCGCCCATGGCGCTAGTGTTAGGTTTTACCTTAGCCAGCCTTGGTTGGGTGCCAGTGCAATGGAATATCGCCGCACTCACCAAAAAACTCCTGTCTTATTCGATCATTGGCTTAGGGTTTGGGATTAACTTAAACGCGGCGATCGAGGCGAGCACCCACAACTTCGGCCTGATTGTTGGCTCAATCTTTTTCACCCTCAGCTTAGGGTTTGTGCTCACCCGCGCCCTGAAATTTGATCATGTCACGGGCCACTTAATCGCCTCTGGTACCGCTATTTGCGGTGGCAGTGCCATTGCCGCAGTCGCTCCGGCCATCAATGCGCGTAACGATCAAACCGCCACTGCATTAGCCTGCGTATTTGTGCTCAATTCAGTCGCGCTATTTTTATTCCCCGCACTCGGCCACTTGCTCAATATGAGCCAATACGATTTTGGCGTGTGGAGCGCCATCGCCATCCACGATACTTCATCGGTTGTCGGCGCGGCTTCGGCCTACGGCGATGAAGCCTTAAAAACCGCAACAACCATAAAACTCGCCCGTGCCCTGTGGATTATTCCGATAGCATTGGTCAGCGCTATGTTGTTTGGTGGCAATAAGCGCAAGCTTATCCTGCCGTATTTTATCGGTTTTTATTGTTTAGCCATTGCCGTGGCCCATTGGTTGCCACAATTCCACGCTGTTTATGACACCTTATTTATGGTGTCGAAACGGGCATTAGTCCTGTGTTTGTTTTTGATTGGTGCAGGAATTACAGTGCAGAAAATGCGGGCGAGTGGCCCCAAACCTTTGTTGCTTGGGGTGATGCTGTGGGCAGCGATTGGTATCACGTCTTTAGTGTATATTCTTTATTTTCAATAGCTAAGATTTAACTCAAAGCCAATCTACTCTGCTGTCGGCTTCATTCGCCAAGCCCAGTAGAGGACGCCAACAAAGGCGGAGAATTCGATAAGTGAGCGCACGAGTCCTGTGGTTTGCGTCGAAGCGACCAAGGCAATCAGGCAAAACACGATAATCAGCCAGTTTTTCAATTGCATCTTCCTGCAAACTTAGGGGATGCTCATTATTGTTTAGAACTAAAAACTCAGCAAATATCGATTTTCAATAACAAATAGCTATAACAGCTAAGCCAATCCTGCGTTGATTAAGCCGCCTTAGGGCTTGATGCCGCTTCATTCGCAGCAAGATCTTGATTATGTTCTTGAATAAAATCTTCCATAAACCAAGCGCAAAAAGTATGGCGTCCATCGACTGCCGCTTTACCGTAAATGGTCGATGCCTGTTGTCTGACGGTTTTTTCTTTAGTCTGGCGAACTTCGGCAATTTCTTTAAAACTTAAGCCTTTAAGTAATAAAAATGCCACTTGCTGCTCACTCTTAGTAAAGCCCCAAGTCTCGAATTGCTGCGATACAGCTTGGCTGTATTCTTGTCTGGCAGAGCGCATTTGCGTCGACATATTGTCGATTTTCTTATCCGCATGCTCCAACCTTTTAGCCAACGCTTTCACTTCGCGGGAGCGACGAATAAGATCATAACTTAAGTACATGGCACCAATCACAGTGAGCACTAACAGCATGGCTTCCTGGGCAATATGCCATTGGGGAATGCCCAATTGAATGTCGGATGAGATGTCAAAAAGCTTAAAGCATATGATCAAGGCCAACAGACCAATAATGACAAGATCCTTCATCGAAAAACTCCTAAATAAAAGCAAAATCAACCAATTAATTTATGGGACATATGTACCATAGACGGTTTTATGATACATGTCCCCCACGACTTTCGCCCACCAATCCCTACACTGACAGCACACTTTATTACCATAGAATCGTCCTATGTCTGTCAGTACGTCTTGTATCAAGTTATGTCTGTTGGCGACCTTAGTCAGCAGCAGTTTCCTGTGCCACGCCGCTAATTCCGAGCTATCTCAAGCACTCACCACCAGCCAAGCAAGATTACATTCTCTATCTCAATCAGGCGGTCAGTTACCGCAATCACAAATAAGCTTAAGCAGTTCATCTTGGCTCAATGGCCTGCCGAGCATTAGTTTGAGTCACTTAGGTAGCCTAGATAATGGTAACAGCTACGAGCAGGAACTCTCACTCAATTTGCCAATAAAATCCCCTGCTTTGCACAGCAGCGATAAGCAAATTAAACAACTCACCCAAGGCATTCAGGTGCAACAAGCCGCGCTGCAAGGCCTGTATTTATCGGGATTATTGCGACAAAGCCTGTGGGAACATCGTCTTGCTGCAGTGAAACTGGCCCAATTAGATCGCAAGAGCCAATTACTCGACAAGCTTCATAGTCAGCAAAAGCAACTCACAGATGCGGGCGAACTGCCGATTGCCCACATTCTCTTGTTAGAACGCGAACTGGTGGATATTGCACTGGAGCGGGTCGATCTTAATCAGCAACAGGCCGAGGCGCGTGCCCTCTATCAACAACTCACCGGACAAGAGCAAATACCGCAGAACATAGCCGAAACCGCGCGGCCACTTTCTGCCAACAACCAACCCAATGACATGCTCGCGCAGCATCCATTATGGCAACTATTGAGCCTGCAGAAGCAGCAACAGCTGTTGATCATCCAAAGCCAGCAAGCAGGGAATAACGATCCTTGGGCAGTCTCACTCACGGCCAAAAATACCGCAGATAATCAAGTCGATGATCAACAGCTTGGCATCGCCGTTTCTGTACCGCTGACCTTAGGTTCTGCCCTATCACAAACCGAATTATCCCAATGGCAACAAGCCAATACCGAGCACACGCTCAACCTCGACCGTACCTATATCGAGCTGAAAACTCAGCTTAAAAAACTAGAGCAACAGCAACAAAATCTGCTCGACCAACAAACATTGCTGACTCAAGCCTTACACCTTAGCCGCACCATCACAGAGGAACTGGCTAAGGTCAAAGACCAAAACCAAGTTAGCTACGAAGTCTGGCTGCGCCGCTATATGGATGCCCTCGATACCGAATCCCGCTTGGCACTGAACCAAGTCGCGCAGCAACAACTGCACTCCCAACAACTGCAAGCCTTAGGAATTTCATTATGATGGCCAAGTACGGCGCATGCCTTTTCTGTTTATCCGCCAGTGTTGCCACCTTAGTGCAGGCTGAATCCTTAACGATAAGTTCCCTCGGTAATTTAGACCTGAGCTACGTGCAACCACAGAAAGTCGCCAGTTATGAGGGCAGCCCGTTGCCCGCGCAGGTTGAAATCCTCCCCGGTAATGATTACTGGATCAGCACGCCGGAGAATATCCAGCAGATCAGCTTTCTCGTCGGCCAAGGCCAGCTCGTCACTAAAGGCCAAGCGATTGTCAAACTGACAGGGCCAGAAGTGTTCCACTACCTCGCCCAAGTCGAAGCCGCCAGCAGCTTGTATCAACTAGCCAAAAGCCGTTATGAGCGCAATAAACTCTTATTAAACAATGGCAGTATCAGCGCAGAAAAATGGCAAGAGATCAGCCAAGACTACTTCAGTACTCACCTCGAATACGAGCACATGCAGCATTTTATGGAGATAGTCAAAAGCACAGATGCCACCACAGACTCCCTAGTGGTAGGCACGCCAGTGGCGGGGATCGTTAAACTCAACCAAGTGAATGGACCTTATATGGCGGGTTCGCAGCTATTCTCACTGGTGCCCAGCAACAGCATTCGCGTCAAGGTCAGTGTGCCAATGAGTCAGTCGCACTCACTTTCGGCGGTGAATATCAATCAGTGCCATATCGCCATTGAGTCCGTGTCGGCCATCGCCGAAGGTGCGTTTGTGACCGCTTGGTCATCACCCGTACCGCAGGAGTGTAACTTACTGTTAGGACAACAGATCACTGTGATACCCGAGTATCAAAAGGCGGTGTATTTATTGCCTAAAAATAGCGTATTCAGTTGGGAGCAAGACAGCCAAGTCTTCACTAAAACCGCAGACACGCTCACCTCGATTACGATCGATATTCTCGGTTCAACCCCAGAGCAATATATCGTTGAAAGCGATCAAGATCTCAGCCAAATCCAAGTGTTATCCCAGTCAGTTGCTGCAGTCAAAGGCATAATGCTTGGCCTAGGAGGCGAATAAGATGCTGACCTCAGTCATCCGCTTTTCGCTTACGCAGCGCTTATTTGTGCTGATTGTGGCGCTGATCATCATGTTAGCGGGAGCGCGAGCCTGGTTTTCCATTCCCTTGGATGCCTTTCCCGATATTTCGCCCACCCAAGTGAAGATCATCCTCAAGGCGCCCGGCATGACGCCGGAGGAAATCGAAGCGCAAATTACCGTGCCGATTGAAACCGAATTGTTAGGTATTCCCCATCAATCGATTCTGCGCTCGACCACTAAATACGCCATCAGCGATATCACCCTCGATTTTGACGAAGGTACAGATATCTATTGGGCGCGCCAGCAGGTGAGCGAACGCATCGCCGCCGTGTGGGACAGTTTCCCTGAAGGTGTGACGGGCGGCGTAGCGCCAATGAGTACGCCGCTCAGCGAAATCTTTATGTTTTCACTCGAAAATCCCAATCTTTCGCTGATGGAAAGACGGCAGTTGCTCGAATGGGAAATCCGTCCGCTACTACGAACCGTTGCAGGTGTCGCCGATGTGAATATCCTCGGTGGCTATGCCAAAAGCTTTAGTGTGACCCCCAAACCTGCGGCTATGGCGGCCGCGGGCGTAAGTTTTGCGGCGCTGCAACAGGCGATCGTTGAGAATAATCACAACGAAGGTGCAGGCAAGCTCACCATTGGTACAGACACCATCATAGTGCGCGCCGAAGGCCGCATCGATGACATCGACGAACTCAAACAATTAGTGATCAAGGCCGATGATGCCAGAGTGTATCGACTGCAGGATTTGGCCGATATTCAAATTGGCCACTTAGCCCGCTATGGCGCAGTGACTAAAGACGGCAACGAAACCGCCGAAGCGTTAATCATCGCCCTGAAAGACGCTAATACCGCACAAGTGGTGAAAAACATTAAGGAAAAGCTCGATCAAATCAGCCTAACCTTGCCAGAAGGGAGCCAGATAAACACCTTTTACGACCGCGCGAATCTGATCAATACCGCGATTGATACCATCTCCAATGCCTTATTCGAAGCCGTAGTGCTAGTGATCATCTTGCTGGCGTTGTTTTTAGGTAACGTGCGCGCCGCATTGGTCGTGTCACTCTCGCTACCACTCGCCGCGCTGATGACGTTTTTGATGATGGATTACTTTAATCTTTCTGCGAACTTAATGAGCCTAGGCGGGCTGGTTATCGCCATAGGCATGTTAGTGGATTCATCTGTGGTCGTAGTCGAAAACATGGTGAATCTCATCGCCACTAAGCAGAGATTACCGCGGCTGCATTTGATTTTTCGCGCGACTAAAGACGTTGCCATTCCCGTGGTGTCGGGCACAGTGATCGTCATGATAGTGTTCTCGCCCTTGCTGACCTTGAGTGGGCTCGAAGGCAAACTCTTTACCCCAGTTGCAGTCACTATCGTGTTTGCCATGCTGTCGGCGCTGGTGTTGTCGTTAACTGTTATTCCGGTTATCGCTTCTTACCTCGTCAACGAAAAAGCCGCCAAGGAACCTAAGGCGATTGAAAAGCTTAAACAGCTTTATCTGGGCAGTCTCAAGAGCACGTTTAGCCATCAAAAACGCTTTATAGTGATCGCCTTTAGCTTGCTTATCGTCAGCCTAGGCCTGTTCGGGTTAGTGGGAAAAACCTTTATGCCGACCTTAGATGAGGGCGACATTATTCTGCAGCTGGAGAAGTCTCCGTCGATTTCACTCGAGGCTTCGATTGCCATCGACAAGCAGATTCAGCAAACTTTGCTGGCTAAAGTACCTGAAATCAAACAGATGGTGGCGCGTACAGGCGCGGATGAAATCGGCTTAGATCCCATGGGACTCAATGAAACCGATGTGTTCTTAGAACTTTTGCCCCGCTGCGAATGGCGCTTTGCAAATAAAGAAGCGCTTATCGATGCGATCCGCACTGTGTTATTGGACTATCCCGGCGTTAATTTTAACTTCACTCAACCGATACAAATGCGCGTGTCCGAAATGCTCACCGGCAGCATTGGCGACGTAGCGATCAAGGTCTTTGGTAACGATATTGACACCTTAGGTCAGCTCACGAGCCAAATCCAACAGCTGGTTAATGCCACCAGCGGCAGCGTCGATGTGAAAATGGCGATGATCGAAGGCAGTCCTTTTATCAACCTCACCTTAGATAACGAGCTCGCCCGAGGCTTTGGCATGAGCACCATGGAGTTTGCCCGCTACCTGAAAAGCCAGCTCGAAGGCGTGATCGTGACCGAAGTGCTGCAAGGTAAGAAGCGCACACCCGTGCTGATTGCTAACAATCAGAGCCACTTAAGCAGCATTAATGAACTTAAAAATCAGTTACTAGTGATGCCAGATCACTCCTTAAAACGCCTGAGTGATGTCGCCACCTTAAGCTATAAGCAAGGCCCCATCCTTATCGAGCGTGAGCAAGGGAATCGCTTTTCAGTGATCACCACTAACGTGCAAGGTCGCGATATAGTGAGTTTTGTAGAAGAGCTCAACGCAAAAATCGCGCAGGAAATCAAACTCCCGAGCGGTTATAGCGTGAGTTTTGGTGGTGAGTTTGAAAACCAGCAGCGGGCCACCAGCAATTTACTGTTAGTGATCCCGATTGCTATCGCACTGATCACTTTGATTTTATTCACCACATTTGGCTCACTGGCCAAAGCGGGCTTAATCCTCGCCAACGTTCCCTTCGCTATGATGGGCGGCATAGTTAGCCTGTATTTATCTGGGGAATATTTGTCCGTGCCCGCCTCAGTTGGCTTTATCGCCCTGCTCGGTGTCGCTGTGCTCAATGGAGTGGTGATGGTCAGCTATTACGAACAAACCAAGCACATGTTCAGCAACCTGCGCGAACGGGTGGAACAAGGTGCGGCGCGGCGTTTACGCCCCATTTTGATGACGGCGACAACGGCCATGTTTGGTCTTATGCCACTAGTGTTTGCCTCAGGTCCTGGGGCTGAAATTCAAAAACCTTTAGCGATTGTGGTGATTGGCGGTCTGCTCACTTCAACCATTACCACACTGTATTTACTGCCAATTCTGTATTTTTGGCTGGAGAAACGTAAATGAGCACAGAACAACTGTTAGTACTGATCGCCCAAAATGATATTAAGGACGACATAGTCGATACCTTGATAGAGCTGGAGTTTCTATCGGGCTTTAGCCTAGGGAATATTTGTGGTTTCAGCCGTGAACACAGCCATTTTAATATCAAGGAACAAGTGGAAGGTTATCGGGAGTTTTGTAAATTCGAAATCATGCACCCCGCTGCACAACAAGCGGCGCTGCTCGCGGCACTGGCGTTAGTCTGCAAACATAATCCTTGTCGCTATTGGATTATGCCCATCTATCAAAATGGTACTCTGTCTTAATCTAGATTGATGTTAATCTCACTGAGCAAGGCATACTCACTTTGTCACTAAAGTCAGTATGCCTTTAAAATAGCTAAAGAATTGGCGTTGGGCGACGCACTAAAAAACCACTCAGGATCGATAAAATGCAGTAAGCGGTAAAGAAGTAAAAACCGTTTTCAAATTGCGCCTGTGTTTTTAGCATTTCCCCCATGCCACCTGAGGCGTTCCCCGCCATAAAGGTGATGATCAGCGCTACCACAAACACATCGGCCATCGACCACTTAGCGAGTGCATTGACGACGGCATTAATCCTCAGTTTCAGGCCAATCGAGCTAACACATTGCTGTGCCAGCATTAAACTCAACTTCAAGGCAGGCACTATCACACTGAATAACATGACTAATCCCGCGACGAGCCCATTACCAGAGTGATAAAGTTCGGTCACTGTTCCCCAAATACTACGAGTCTTCTGCAGCACTTGGACTTCACCTTTAAGGCTATTAAACCCAAGCAAACCACTGACCATACTTAACATACCGCGGGCACTGTCACGCCCAGAGTCCTCATCAAAGCTTTGGGCAACTTGCTCTATGCCTTGTTCCGCCAGCTTGGCCTTATCGATACTGCCGCTGATACTCAAAATTGGTTGAGTCACCCCAGGGATTAACAAAGCCAAGGATAAGATAATGATAAAAATAGGAAATAGTGATTTCATAGCATTGCTCGACCAGAGAAATACTTTCAGTTTACGGTTTTTAGCGCAGGCTCTGCAATCATTCACACCAGCCATCGACTCAGATGACCGGTATTTAAGGTAGGATTTGAAGATTAATAGAAAGGAGTCGGATCGATATCTAATGTACTCGGTGACACACCGCGTTCAATATAAAGTTCAGATTTTAATAAATCCACCATAGCGACATCAGTGTAACGTTTTACTTTTAAAGAATAAAAACACTTTACGATCGGATGTAGCGCATCCCTATCTTTCGAGGCCCAAACAATACCAACACGACCATCCGACAATTCAACTAAGGAACCCACAGGGTAAACACCAATACAACGAATAAACTCATAGACCAATTCTTGATCTAAGTGAAATGGCGTCAGACTGAGTAAAATTTTAAAGGCCGCGGCAGGGCTCATAGCCTCTTTATAACATCGCGTCGCTGTCAAAGCATCGAAGATATCAACGATACAACTCATACGGCCATGGCGGGGGATTTCATCACCCTTCAAACCCCTTGGATAACCTCTGCCATCTAACTTTTCGTGGTGCATTAAGCAGATATCTTTACTGATCTGTGACAATCCATTAGTTTCGTTCATAATTTCAAGCGCATACACTTGATGCAGCTTCATATGTTCAAACTCTTCTGGTGTCAATTTACCCGGCTTGTGCAACACTTTATTGTCGACTTTAATCTTGCCAATATCGTGCAAAATACCACCGACCGCCATTTGCCGTAGCATATCGCGATCAAGATTTAGGTATTTACCAAATGTTACCAGCAGAAAGGCGACATTGACTGAATGTTCGAGTAGATAGGCATCTTTTGAACGGAGCGCAGACATACATTTAAGCGCATCAGCATCTAACATGACAGACTCAATCATGGTATCGGCTAACGCTTCGAAGGGCGCAACTTCGATGGCTTTGCCTTCGAAGGTTTCGGATAACACTTTACGAATAAGATCTTTCGCTTCAGTCAGCATGACCTTAGCTTGAGCTTGTTGCTTATCGCGACTCACTAGCGCTTTTCGATTGTCGGTTTGACTATCGTTAGTGGCTTTTTTCTTTAAACCACAATGTTCTGCCGAACGCTCAGTGTCCACCCAAACGAATTTGATGCCACTTTGGGCCAGTTTTAAAATCGCATCCTTGTGCTTAATTTGTCCTGCATTTGCAATTGCAAGCTGGCTTTGATCATTTTTGTCTATAGCACTGACAAACATACCTAATGTCAATTGCGACACAGGTAATTTGATAAGCTCAACTGATTCTGCCGACTCACTCATATCTACAACCCCAAGGATGATGTGCCCGAATAAAATATCAACTTAACCATACGACATAAAAGCGACCTACGCTCAAATGTTCTGTTGTTATTCTTGATTATTATAGAACAGACGTGAGGGGCATTATAAGCCGCGCATTAGAAAATCACCATAGACTTTCTTGGTAAACAAAATGCTCTAAACAGAATGCGATGGAATAAGGGCTCAAGGCTTAGGCAAGACCCGTTTCACACTCTCACTTTTTCAATAAATGCCTAAGGGCTAAGCATTCAAAACCGGCGACCATCCAGCGGCGATATTGGCAGTTGTAACAGGAGCGGGGCTCGTCGTCGATCTGCTCATCTTCATCATCTGGGATAAAACGCGTGCACAGCTTAGCCACTTGCCTCGCCTGTGGATATTGAGCTAATCCCGCCTTAAAAATCCAGCGGTCATCCTTTAATTCAAATGCATGTTCGACCAAGTTGAGATTCATTTAGCACTCTCTTTTTAAACTCTTTCACTAAACTTGCTCTAGTAGGCTTGCAGGGCTTGCTTGCCCGCATTGCGCCATTGCTCTGCCTCTTGATGAACGAGCAATACAAACTGGTGATCAAGGTATACGGCTTTCACTTTGCCCTTCAGCTGCACTCGCTCATCAAGCGCAAGTCGATACTTGTCCATGCTCATCACAGCATCAAGTCCGGTTTGTTCGAGGATATCGGCAACGCTGAGTTCGAGTGAAACATCCTCAAATTGGCCAAGTTTAATCTGGCCTTTTACCCGGCCGTCGCTGCCCATCAAACGTAGCCCTAATCCCGCTAACGCACCAATCACACCTTGGCCTGTACCGCCATGTTCGGTCAGCTGAATATTAAGTTGTTCAGCCAAATCATAGGCCGCCGCTTTCGTAATCACTTCAACCTTGGCTCTGCGGCCAAAATCCATTAAAGCCACGGCATCATAGCGAGAGTCAACATCGAGTATGGCGATGCCAGGATCGGCAGCGGGAGCCGATTCCGCAACCAAGTGCGCAACGGCATGTTGGTGGATCTCAGCCTGCGTCAGTGGCGAGCGCAGCGCAAAACACATGGCACTATTATGTGAGGTATAAGGAATATCGGGGTGCACAAACAATTGATGCCGCGTCACAAAGGAAGCATGGCCGCCCGACATATTCGCGAGCAGATGGGCGATTTCCTCGGCAATTTCGCCCGTGCCCTTAGTGCCTATATCATCGGTATCGTCGATACAAATCAGCCAATTTTTCATCTGCATTTCCTAAAGCTTTAAAAAGGTTTTAAAATTTGTCACGGTGTAACAGGTCATGGGCTTTTAATCGCGTCAGCACAGGCGGTACAAGCAAGGCGCCCAGAGTGGCAAAGAAGCCGCCTTTTAATACACTCAAGCCCCATTGAATCATCACGACATCCAGCGCCATGCCCGCGAGCACATTGGTGAGTGCCACTTTACCCGCCCAAGCGATACAGCCTGCAATGCCTAAGATCACGCAGCGCCAATGCAAGTTCATACTGAGCGGCAAGAGTAAGGCGACGAGATCCATTGCTATGGCAGGCAAGGCAAACTTCAGTAAAATCATAGGCCCGCCTTTACCTACGCCTAAAGCCATGGCCACTATGCCCGCGATAGCACCGCATGCCGTCATACTGCCGAAACGACCTAACACGCCGTAACAGATCAGATAAAAGAAACTCATCAGGAACATGCTGTGTCCAGACAAGCCCAACTTAAGCCTTAACATGCCCGTTAATGCCACCAGCAAGGTGGCGCAAAAGCCGACAAATAAGGAGTCTTGTAGACTCAGCGGGATTTTTTTAGTCATTTTTGTCTCTCGGTGAATGCCAATGTGTTGGCCGTTGCGCTAAACCAAAGTGACGACACTGCGCTGCAACGGCCATCTGGCGAGATAATTTAAGTAATTGGATTAAGACGGGAAACAACACGCAATACACCAACTCGGACCAATTTTTAGGGTTACGCAGCGCCTTAGGTGTAATGCGTGCCCCGCGCAGACACTGGATCTGATATATCTCGCGGATCTCATCTGCCAAATAGGGCAATAAACTTAAGGATGCCGCGACCACAAAGGCCCACTTGGTCGGTAAAAACACACTTAACACTTCACCAATTCGCTCGGGAGCTGTCGTAATACACAACCACCAACCGGGAATGGTCGCCAAAATAATACGCGCAACCACCACGGCGCCTTGGGCTAAATGTTCAACGCCATAGAGGATTAAATACAGACTCAAAGTGATGCTCAATTGCACTAAACCTAGCTTTAGCACGCCCCAAATACTGCCGCGCCGCAGCAAACCGTGGATAACAAGCAGTCCATTAAGCCCTGCTAATGGCAAGAGTAAAGCAGCGGGCAATACAAAAGCACAGGCTGAGAGCACGCACACCAATAGCAGCGACAACGCACAGAGTGCCGTTTCCCGCCGCTCATAACTCCAATGCCGCAGCGCGCGTAGGCGCCGACAACTAGCCCACATAACGCTCTCCTGTTTCAATCAATTCCTCCACCAATAGACCATTACGCAAACTCAATTGCCGTGATACAGCGCTGTGTTCAATGCTTCTGTGACTGCTAAGCAAAATAGCGCAACCTTGCGAGCTTAACCGCTTCAGCAAGTACCACACTTTGCCGTAGTAATGCTTATCCATCCCCGCCAATGGATCGTCCAAAAGCAGCACCTTAGGGCGTAAACAGGCAAGTGACGCTAAGGCAATCAAGTGCTGTTGACCGTAGGATAATTTGTGGGGCGACAGCTGAGCTAAGCTAAATAAATCCAATTCATCCAACATCTGCGCCGCGCGTTCTTTGGGGAGTTCAAAACGCCTAAGGCTAAACTGCATTTCGGCCAGCACGCTGGTCTCGAATAATTGTCGACTCGGCCTTTGCATCAGCAGACCCAGCTCAGCGCCATAAATCCCCAATTTAGGCCTTCGCCCTAGCACTTTAAGGGGAAGACGCTGCCTTAAACTGTGCACGCCCGCTATAGTTTTCAATAGACTCGTTTTACCAGAGCCGTTATCTCCCACTAAGGTCACTATCTCACCCGCCTGCAGTTGAAATCCCTGCGGACACGCAAATAATGTGGGACAAGCATCGAACCCAAAATCAAAGGCTTCGGCGCTGACCAAGACTTTACCTAAGTGCTCAAACTTAGGCTGATTACGCCACGCAGGCGCCTCAGTTTGCGGCGCATCGGTCACGGTATAGACGCCTTCGGATAGCTTGCCGGCCTCTAACTGCCAGTAATGCTGAATAATCTCAGCGAAGGCCGAGGCGTTATGTTCAACCAACACTAGCGCCATGCCATCTTGGATAAGATTGCGGAGCACGACCAGCAGCTCACTCACACCGTGATCATCGAGTTGTGCCCAAGGCTCATCGAGCAGCAGTAAATGCGGCTCGCACACCAGTTGAGCGGCTATCATTAAACGATATTTTTGACCAAGGGAAAGCGTGCTGACTTGGGTATCGAGACGCAGATACAAGCCCACGCGTCGCAGAGCCAATTGCACTTTAGGCAGCATTTGCTCAGCGGGAATGCCGAGGTTTTCTAGCGCGAAAGCCACTTCGGCGCCAACGGTTTGCCGAAGTAGCTGAGTTTGCGGGTCCTGCATCACCAGACCCGTAACCAGTTGTGGGTAACGCCAGATGTCGCCTTCATGCGGGCGATTTAACACGCCCGCCAGTAGGTTTAGCAGACTCGATTTCCCAGAGCCCGTAGGACCGCTCACGCAATGGCATTGGCCAGTGCCAATGGCCAAGTTTACCTCCTGCAATACAGTCGGTAACTGGCTACCATAGTTGAAGCTAACGCCTTCGAGCGCTAGGAGTTTCATCTTAGATCTGCCAGTTCACACCGATGAAGATCTGTCGTCCCGCCTGTGGCAGAGCTTCACTCTGGTAGTAGTTTTCATCCAGCAAGTTAGTCGCACGTAGGTAAACATCTAACTTGTCACGAATTAATGGCTGTACCAGATTTACGTCCACTAAGGTGTAGTTGTCTAACGACTGCTGTTGATATTGGGTCTGACCGCCAACCTTCACCTGCGTCGCATAGACTTGGTCTAAAATACGCTCCACGTTGAGGTGAACTTGAGTCTCGAAGGGAAACTCGTAACTCATCTGCCAACGTAACTGGTGACGTGGACGATATTGCAAGGCATCTAAGGTATCGTCGCCGTCTATCTCTTCTGAATCGAGAAAACTATAGGAGAAGCTCAGATCTAAGTGCTCGATCGCATGGTTATTGATTTGGAAATCGACCCCTTTGAACTTATAACGCCCCATATTTTGGTAGAAACCATCGACATCTTTGGCGATGTAATTTTTCGCATCCGTGTAATAACCATAAAGGGAGAAATCGGTACTCGCCGGCAGATTCTGCTCTAAACCCAGCTCCACATGCTTAGACTCTTCGGCTTCTAAATCACGATTACCAGATAGCTGTGAATACAAGTTCACCATAGAGGGGAAGCGCACTTTACGTGCCACACTTAAACTTAAACGAGAATCCTGCGCCGCCTGCCAATAACTGGAGGCCATGGCCGAATAGTTGCCATCGGTACTATCTGCAGTGTCGAGTGAATGATAAGCGCCACCTAAGGTAAAGCCGTACTGCAGCTCAGATTGATACTGATACTCAGCCGCGGCCGTATATAGCCAGGCAGAATCATTTAAGTTCTCGGCGCCACCTGTACCTGTTCCACCACCTGTACCTGTTCCACCACCTGTACCTGTTCCACCACCTGTACCTGTTCCACCACCTGTRCCTGTTCCGCCGCCAGAACCGGTAGTGCCACCATTATTGCTGCCTGTATTAGCCGTATAAGTATCGACGACTGACTTCCAGCTTTGTTTCTCGGCAATGACTGAGGTCGTGAATAAACCCGCGGTATGCAAGTCTGTGATTAACTGCAGATTGACGCCTTGCACAACCGAGCGCCCATCTTGCGACAGCGTAACAGCCTGATAGGTTTCATCGGCATAGGAGGCTTCTAAGGTATCGCTTTGATTGTGATAGCCAAAGCCACGTAGGGTGAAAGTGTCATCAAATTGATGCGCTAACCCCAGTTGGAAAGTATGCGCGTCATAGTCATCGGTACGTTCGAATTTCAACTTGCCGCTCCCAGTACCGTCACGGGCAGGTTTTCCCCATTCGCCACTGCGCAGCGCCATATTGGCAATCAATTGGGTCTTGTCGGATAACCAGTAACTGCCTTGGGCATAAACGTTAGTGACTTCTTTATCCGAGTTAACGCGCAGCTCACCATCTTGGTATTGTGTCGGCTCAAAGTCATTGGACATAGGGAAACCATCGGTTTGCTGCCGACTGACACTGACCAAACCTTGCCAATCGTCACCCGAACCTGCGGCGCTGATATCGCCATTAAATGTATTGTCTTTGCCGGCTTCGAGGCGCCCCGCCAGTGCTGGCGCCGTACTGCCCTGTTTAGTAATAATGTTGATCACGCCGCCCGCACCACTTGGACCGTAAAGCACAGATGTCGGGCCGACAGACACTTCTACCGAGGCGATTTGGCTTGTGGGAATGATACTCGGGTCGAACTGACCATCGTCGGCGCTGCTCATAGGCACACCATTGACCAACAAAGTCACATGGCGAGTTTTAAAACCACGAATATCAACCCTTGGTGTTCCGTCACCACCAACACGAATGTACACACCCGGCACATTCTTTAAGACTTGATCTAGACTTTGCGCTCCGGTTGCACGGATCTCTTCTTCACTAATGCTCCAATGGGTCGTCGCCATTTCACTGGCTTCTCCGCCGTCACCATGCACGACGATCACTTCATTGATATTGAGTCGCGGATCACGGGCGATTTCATCGGCTTGAACAGTAAAACTAAGACCAATAGCTAAGGCTAAAGATGACACTCTAAAGAGGGTATTCGTGGTAATCATATTATTGTTGTCACGTAGAAAATTTAAGATGTGCCAGCTATTGTGGACCGCGATTATTCTGTCTCAACCGAAAAACGTTTAAAAACCAACCTAGATCGACTAATTACGACAAAGGGAAAGTACATTTAGCGACTAAGAGACAAAATGTCCACCGAGGGTGACTTGCCCGACAAAAAGACCCACTCAAGTCACATTTTTTATCAGCGTAAAATGAGACTATGGCGAAAGTCACACGATAGGGCCTTACATCTTGACACACTCGACCGTGGCCTTTAATTTGAGCGAAAGATTCTTATTTACAGACTAAAATCACTACAGGTAAATGGCTTGTAAAAGAGGACATTAACCTGAGTCGAATTTACTGACGCTGACAGAGTGACCTTCAGCTTTCGCCTTCATCCGTTATCTTTGGAGTTCTATTTGCCCGTTCATGCCCTGTCTGAAGACCTTAAGTCTCTCATCGACAAACTCATTCAATTAAAGCAAGTTCCACCGACGGAACCGATAGTGCAGTTGTCACTAAACACTGTCGCTATGCCTTTAATTTCATGGCTGGCATCCCAGACTCAATACCCAAGGATCTACTGGCATGGGCGCGACAGAATCGAAGAAGTCGCGGCGATAGGGGCGTGCAAAGACTTTAGATTTGAAACCGGAATCAATGATCAGCAACTGGCCATGGCCTACCAAGAGCAGCGAGCCTTATCGACGAATCAGAATATTCGCTACTATGGCGGTGTTGCCTTCGATCGCACTATAGAGTCTTGGCCTGAGTTCGGTAATAGCCGCTTTATCCTGCCGCGCATTGAATTTAGACGCAGTGGTAACAAATTTAGCCTATTAGTGAATCTTAATTTTGCTGATAATGATCACCATAGTGAGATAGATAAGGCCATCGGCGCTATCGAAGCCGTCATGCCTGCTAAGCCACTCTCGCCACCTAAAAAGATCGTTCCACTTGGGCGCAGTGACAAACCTGATTTTGAACGTTGGAAGACATTAGTCGAGCAAGTGGTGGATCCTAAGTTCAATCAAGATACCCCAAAAGTCGTGTTATCCCGCTTAACGCAACTTGAAGTCAACGAACCTATCGATCCTTGGATGGTGCTGGCTTGCTGGCAGGGCCGTAATCCTAATAGTTTCCAGTTTGGCTTTCAATTTAGCCCAGATCGCACTTTTATCTCTTGCTCACCAGAGCGTTTATTCCGCCGCCGTCAGCAGGAGCTATTTACCGAGGCACTTGCTGGTACAACGGTACGCGGTCTCAATCAAGAAGAAGATGTTGCGCTGGCGAACGCTTTATTAGAAGACAACAAAAATAGCGTTGAAAACCAACTTGTTCGCAGTCACATAGTGAATATGCTCACGCCGCTGAGCAATTATGTTGGCGCCGATGAATTAGCGACTATTTTTAAATTGAACCATATTCAACATTTACACCGTGCAATTCGAGCCGAATTGAAGCCGGGCGTGAATGATTTCCAACTGTTACAAGCCCTGCATCCTACTCCTGCAGTTGGCGGCTTGCCGCGGTATTCAGCGCTAAACTTTATTCGTCAACGTGAAGGTTATATTCGCGGTTGGTACGCCGGTGCCTGCGGCTATTTCAATAAATATGAGAGTGAGTTTTCGGTAGCGATCCGCAGTGCGCTGATCGAACCCGGTCGGATTAACCTATTTGCGGGGGCCGGAATTATTGCAGGTTCTGAGCCCGAAGCTGAGTGGCAAGAGCTTGAAAATAAACTCGCAACCATAATGTCGATTTTATTCGAAATGTAATAAGCCTAGTAAACATTAAGACTATTCAGCGCCATCAGCCCTTCGTTTTTCAATCGTTTCAAGGTAAAGCCTGTCCTGTTCACCCGAATCGATTAAGCGCTTATGTGCAAGGTCAAAATGCTGTTTCAACATCTGGCCTTTCTCGGTGTTAGCGAAAACAAAATAGGTTTCGGCCTTGAGTACACCTTGAATAATCACAAAATTTTGTGGCGCCTTTAATTTAGGAACAAACGTAAGCAAATTAGGTTTGTAATCTAGCACGGCATCTATACGTCCAGCATTTAAGCTATTGAGCATAATCAACATATCGCTACTTTCTTCGTAATACATAGGCACAGGTGTCAGCATATTGTATCTGTAGGCCAGCATAGCCTGAACCCTCTTATGGGATAGGCTTTCAATACCGGTCCAGCCTGCCGCCACCTCAGCAGTAACAGCCACATCAATAGAGTCCACTTCAACCATATTCTCTGTTAATAGCCCCTTTTTAATATCCCCCTTGTAAACGCTGAGCGTGATATCGGTACGATTGTGCTCAACAAGATATAAACTGCGGGCAAAAGGCATAAACTGTACATTGAGCTGCCATTCTGGCTCAGGGAAAATCCGGTGAAGTAACTCGAAGTAGTAACCCGTTTTATCACGATTGGCAAATCCCTCCCAAGTTGACGTTGCGACATTGACCACTATCGGCTGAGCGGCGGAAACTGACACAGGTAACACAGCTAAAAATAAGCAAAAAGTAGCAAAAAATCGTCTCATGGCTATCCTCCTTCGACGTATTCAAAGTGTAGAAGAGTTTTCATTCTATGTGCACATTTAAACAGCAGACTTGCATCTTAAAACTCGACCACTATAATGGCGACCCGATTTCAGCACGCTGTCACCGGCAATAAAGTCGTAAACATAATAAATTGAATATTAGCGGGTTCCCTCACCCCGCCCTACACAACTAAAAAGGCCACATATGTTAATGTTAACCACAGCGCAGCTTCGCCGCGCTTTATTCCTATTAGTAGGATTTCACATACTGATTATTTGCGTCAGCAACTACTTAGTACAATTGCCATTTCAACTGTTTGGCTACCACACAACGTGGGGGGCATTCAGCTTTCCGTTCGTGTACTTAGCCACAGATCTCACTGTCCGTATTTTTGGCCAACAAGCCGCACGCAGCATCATACTCAAAGCTATGATTCCCGCTTTGATGATTTCCTACGTGATGGGAGTGATGTTCCATCAAGGCAGCTTTCAAGGTGCTGATTCACTTGCACAGTGGAATACCTTTGTGTTCCGAATTGCCTTTGCCAGCTTCGCGGCTTATTTGATTGGTCAGTTGATGGATATTAAGGTTTTTGCCCGTATTCGAGCCAGTCGCTCTTGGTGGGTCGCCCCTGCAGCCTCCACCTTAGTTGGAAATCTGGTCGATACTTTAGTCTTTTTCAGTATCGCCTTTTACGCCTCTTCCGATAGCTTTATGGCTGCCAATTGGCCCGAAATCGCTACAGTCGATTACGGCTTTAAGCTAATCGTGAGCTTAGGCCTTTTCCTACCGGCATACGGTGTTTTGCTAAAAGTCTTACAGGACAAGATTTTGCGAGCCAATCCGCAAGAATCAATTTCCTAATTAACCCAACTGGCCAGACCTGTTATAATTTAACCAGTTAATAGCTCAGCCCTGCTCCTGTTAACGCGCGAGTGGGGCTGATTTTTTATGAGAGTAAACTATGTATTCTATTGAAATTAAAGCAGAGTCAAGTTTGACTCCCGAGTTAGCCGCTCAGCTTATCCAACTTAGCCAACAAATCCCTGAGCTCGATCACCCACTCACAAACGAAGTGTTGGACCAGCGCTTACAGGGCAAGACATATTTGATCTTAGTCGCATATGTAGAAGGTGAATTGGCAGGGTTTAAACTGGGTTATGAGCAAGAAGAAACCATATTTTACAGCTGGTTGGGTGGAGTAGCATCCGACTTTAGACGTTTAGGCTTAGCGCAGAGTCTACTCGAATATCAAGAAACTTGGGCACGCCGCCAAGGGTATAATCATATTCAAGTGAAAACGATGAATCGTTTTCCTGCGATGCTTAATTTGTTGATCAGTAATCAATATTTAATTACTGAACTGACAGCCGATCCTAAAAGCTTAGTCGATCATAAACTGTATCTGTGCAAGTCGATCTAAACCGTTAATGGATGAGAGCAAAACGATATTTGTAAAGATGTGCACTTTTTGCAATAAATAGCTTGCAAACACAATTGAGAATGATTATCGTTAACGTGCGTTCCAAAACTCATCTTTAACAACGATGACTGGTAATCGACGTTGTTATGGAGCTCCTGAGTTTGCAAGCACGACATTGCTCACACACACTCTTTGTGGCCGGACTCATCATCCGGCTTTTTTTTGCCTAAAAATCAGTAATGCAAAGCCACATAATACAAAGCCAGCAATCGCTCGACATATTTTAATTCAAACTTAATCAGCCAAATACAACACACTGCCTATCTAACGGGATAAGACTAATCTGCAGACATATCGCTGTAGTTGCCCGCAAAGTGTAAGCCATCGTAGGGATTATTTTGCTGATCTTCCTTCGCTTCATGATACAAACCTATGGTAAATAAAGACCCTTTACCCAAAGTTGAACTCACTTCTATCGTACCGCCAATCCGCTTGATAATGCCGTAACTGAGCGAAAGACCTAAACCAGTGCCATCCTTACGTGTGGTATAAAAAGGGTCGAAAATCCGTCCCAGCTGCTCTGGCGCTATCCCTGAGCCTTCATCTTCCACTTCGATTTTGACGCCAATCGGCATATCTTGCTGCACCCAGTCATAGGTTCGCACCCAAATACGTCCTTTACCGTCCATCGCATGCGCCGCATTCACGACAAGATTGATCAAGACTTGCAGCAGTTGAGGTCGATTGACTTGTACTGGACAACTGGCGTTTAACTCAGTGATCAAAACCACTTCTTGTTTTTGAATCGAATGTCGCACCAACACCAACATTTCTTCGATAATAGGAGTCATCGGATGCATTTCTAGTGGTGCGTTGAATTCGCCTGGTCGGCTGTATTGCAACAGGCTGCGGATGATAGTGCTGATCCGCCCAACCTGTTGAATGACTAGATCAATTTCTTCTTTTACCACTTCTGCATTGTCGCCAAGCTCGTAGCGCAGTAATTCCATATTGCCAAGAATTACGGCAGTCGGATTATTGATTTCATGGGCGATACCTGCGGTCAATTCGCCAAGAGCAGTGAGCTTCTCGTTAGTGACGAGCTGTTGACGCGTTTCGTTTAGTAATGCCACGTTACGTTGCAGCTCTAAGGTTTTATCCTGCAGGCTACGAGTACGCTCTTCAACCTTCATTTCAAGCTGTTCTGCCGCCGCTTGAATTTGGGCATTTCGACGCTGTAGCAAGTCAAGCATACTGTCAAATTGCTCGGCTAGGTTCGATAACTCATTATCCCGATCTAATCCTAAGGCGCCGATACGAATATTGCGCCCCGACTGCACAGCTTGTACAACATGGTGAATACGTTCAATGGGCTGCAATAAACTATAAGCACCGCGATAAACCAGCAGGCCAGAGACCAACAGCACTAACATTAGAATCGTGCCTAGCTCTATGATATTGAGTAAATAATTATGGATAAATGGCGATTCAGAAAAGCCGGTATAGATCATACCGACACGTTGGCCGCGAACATCTTCCAAGGGGGCATAAGCGGAAATAAACCAATCGTTAAATACGAAAGCGCGATCGACCCACTGCTCGCCTTGAGTTAACACTTTGTCTTTCACTTCCTCCGACACTAAACTGCCAAGCGCGCGGCCCAGCGTCTCATTGCCTGTGGGATAAAAATGCAGCGGCACGTTGGTGGAAATACGGATGTTATCTAGGAAGATGGTCACAGTACCGATGGAACGCTCGGGCAAGGTGCCTTTGTCGTATACCAGATCACGAATGTGGTCGACAATTCGAGTATCGCGATTAAACAAGATCCCACCATCGAGATACCAAGCCACTTTGCCTTCCATATCAGGGACGGGCAATAGGCTACGGCTCAATAAACCACGTTCTTCAACGGTTTTAACGGGGCTCTGCGCCCGCAAGGTTGCAACTATCGGAATGCTCGCAGTGATAGCCAATTCGGGGTCGATACGTGCTAAACGCTCGGGCGGCAGCACCATCAAGCCGGAGTAAGGTAATAAACCGTCTAACTTAGGGAGGATTTGACGTAAATCGGGGTCTGCGGCCGCTTCGGCAACACTGACTAAACGCAGATAATCGAGATTTAGCTGTTTTTTCTGTTCAAGGAGAAAAGCATCAATACTGGCTCGGTAGCTGACTTCGCCACTTAATTCTTTACCACTGAAAAGTGGCCTAAAGTCATTTTGAAAAGTCCAAGACGTCACCACACGTTCAAGTTGTTTCTCTTGGCGTACTTGCACTTGCTGTAAGGTGTTTTCGGCAACAGATAAGTCAGCTTTAACCTTCATAAACAGCTGCTTACCTGTGTAACTGATGTTCCAGTAAATAGTGATAAACACTAAACTCACCAGTGTCAGTAGAATGGGCAGTAACGTCAGGATTAATATGCGATAGCGCACCTTGGCCTGCATTTGCTGCCAACTGACACCAAAAAAGTGAGTGAAGAATGACACCCTATGACTCCTGTTCGCCACTAAAATCAAACCACTCTTTATACTTGCGATCTAAGGTCTTACGCGAAACGCCTAAATCCCTCGCCGCGGCAGACTTATTGCCAGAATGTAAGTCCACAACACTGGTCACATGGTGTTTTTCCACGTCTTTCAATGGCCAATCCAATGGATAACCCGATGTGGATAAAGACTCACTCTTCAGCTGTTGCTTCCAATATTCCGCTGGCGGTTTGCCCAGCAAAATACAACGCTCAATCATGTTGCGCAGTTCACGAATGTTACCAGGCCACTCATGTTGCTGTAGTTTCACCATATCTTCATGGCTCCATACGACTTCTCTTACCCCTAATTCAGCGGCAAGTTGGCGAGTGAAATGATGGGTTAACTCCACTACATCTTCGGGTCTATCACGTAATGGCGGGATTAAAATATCGAGCACATTCAGCCGATAATATAAATCTCGACGGAAATTCCCTGCATCCACTTCATCAATCAGAGTACGGTTAGTGGCCGCGATCACTCGCACATCAATGTTAACTTCTTTCTCGCTGCCCACAGGACGAATCGCTTTTTGCTCTAATACTCGGAGTAAAGCCGTTTGCATTTTCAGTGGCATTTCGCCAATTTCATCGAGAAAAATCGTCCCGCCCGAGGCAAAACTGAATAAACCTTCACGATTGCCTTTCGCACCCGTAAAGGCACCGGCGGTATGGCCAAACAATTCACTTTCGAGCAGTTCAGGGGCGATAGAGCCACAGTTAACTGGGACAAAAGGTCCCTGACGTCCACTAAGCAAATGCAATTGCCGTGCGACTAATTCCTTACCCGTGCCCGACTCACCTTGGATTAAGACGACGGCATTGGTCGGCGCCACACGTTCGATGATATGTTTCACCGACTTCATGGCTTCACTGCTGCCAATAATGGTCGATGAATAACCGATGGAAACCTCACGACGCAGCATCAAGTTTTCACGTTTAAGCAAGCGACGTTCGATACAGCGATCGACCGCAGTCATCATCTGTTCGAGATGGAAAGGTTTCATGATGAAGTCAGACGCACCCGCGCGCAGCGCAGTAATCGCGACTTCCATGTCAGCATAGCCAGTCATAAATATGATGTCCGAACGACGCCCCTGCTCATCCAACGCTTCATGCCATTCGATACCCGAACGACCAGGCAGACGAATGTCGACGATAAGCAAATCGAAATGGCAACGGCTACGCAGCTGCTCCGCATCTTCGATACTGCCCGCCGTTTCGACTAAGGCAAATTTCTTCGAGAGTGCCTTATTTAAAAAACTCCGCATTCCGGGTTCATCATCAACAATCAGTACCGATACTGCCGATGGAAGAGGCTTGAGGTTATTATCTATCTGGCTCATATTGTCTGCTTCTGGACATTTTGACTCATTTGCGACCAATTCTAGCACTGAAAATAGATGAATAGGTCACTATGAACCATCAGAAGTTTGTCCTGAGACAATTTGTCTGTAGAGTATTTGTTAAGCTTGGGATCAAGCTCACAAATTAGGTTAAGCTGTGAAGAAAATGACCGCATTCTCAGCTTGGCATCTAACTTGCTTTCAACCGAACGTATTACAATTTACGAGACCTTCCACTCAGTAGGCATTTGAGTAGGAATCCTATTTTCCGCCAAGGAGTACCCATGCTAAACATGAAATCTCATATGAAGTCATTACTGGGACTGGTTGTTGCAGCCAGTATGTTCACTGTTTTACCCGCTCACTCGACTGAAATTATCAAGTTAGCCACCACCACCAGCACAGAAAACTCAGGCCTATTGAAAGAACTGTTACCTAAGTTCGAAAGTGAATCAGGCTACAAGGTTCAAGTCATCGCCACTGGTACAGGTAAAGCCCTGAAACTAGGTGAGCAAGGTGACGTGGATTTAGTCATGACTCACGCGCCTAGCGCCGAAGCTAAATTCGTAGCCGATGGTTTTGGTGTTGAGCCCCGTGGCATTATGGAAAATGATTTCGTAGTACTTGGCCCTAAAAACGACCCAGCAAAAATCCGTGACAGCAAAACGGCCGAAGAAGCCTTCGTTAAAATGGCAAAATCAGGCGTACCTTTTATCTCTCGTGGTGACAATTCAGGCACTCACATCAAAGAGTTAGAAGTATGGAAAGCGGCAAATGTTACTCCTAACTTCAAAGGTTATACTTCAGTCGGTCAAGGCATGGGTAAAACCCTGCTGATGGCAAACGAAATGCAAGGTTACACTCTGTCTGACCGTGGTACTTTCGTGGCTTATAAAACTAAGCTCGATCTTGCCGTTGATTTCGATGGTGGTAAAACCTTAGCCAACCCATACCAAGTCATTCTCATCAACCCTACTAAATACCCAGATCTGAACCACAAAGGCGCTAAAGCATTCAGCGACTGGTTGATCAGCAAAGAAGGTCAAAGCATGATCAACAGCTTCAAAGTTGAAGGCGAGCAATTGTTCAAGGCAACTTATAGCGAATGAACGACGGCTGGCTAGCACTATTACAGCAGGCGTTAAGCCTGCTGTTTTCTTTAGACCCTGACGTTTGGTCCATCATTTCGATCTCGTTTTCGGTTTCTTTCGCGGCACTGCTGATCACGCTGGTTCCTTCCATGGTGCTCGGCTTTGTGTTGGCGTTTGCGCCATTTCGCGGCAAATGGATAGTCACTAACTTAGTTCAAACTCTGCAATCAATCCCTACAGTGGTTATCGGTCTACTCGTGTATTTACTGCTAACACGCAACGGTCCTATGGGCGATCTAAAATGGTTATTTACCCAAGAAGGCATGATTCTCGGGCAAATGTTCATCTGTGCCCCCGTGCTAATTGCAATGAGCCAAGCCGCATTCACTAGCGTTGATCGCAGAGCTTGGGAAACCTCACGCACCTTAGGTGCCTCTTGGTGCAGCGCAGTGTGGACAGTATGCCGAGAACTGCGCATGCCCTTACTGCTGGCGATTGTCGCGGCGTTTAGTCGCATTCTGACCGAAGTCGGCTGCTCTATGATGGTCGGCGGTAATATTTTAAACGTGACCCGTAATATTCCTACCGCAATCGCACTTGAAACCAGCAAAGGTGACTTCGCCCAAGCTATCGCCCTCGGGCTAGTGCTGCTAATCTTGGCCTTGATCCTCAACTTTGCCTTAGGTAGTTTACGCGGCAAAGCCATGCCAAGGAGCCATTAAGCAATGACTAAGGTCAAACTGATCGCCCGTGACGTAGAAATGTCCTTTGGCGCGCGCCTGTTATTCAAAGCCGACGTATTATCGCTCTGCCAAGGAGATGTGATTTATCTGCAAGGCGACAATGGCACAGGCAAATCAACCTTGATGAAAATTCTGGCGGGCTTAATGCCACCAACCAAAGGCCATATTGAGGCTGTCGGTTTTGCCAAAAATGCTTGGTGGCGACGCAATCCATTGTTAGGTAAGGCCGTTTATCTGCACCAACATCCTTATTTGTTCGACGGCACAGTAGAATATAATCTCACCTATGGGCTGAATTTCAGCTCAGAAACAAAAGCCAAGGCTAAACAGCGGATTACTCAAGCAATTGAGATGGCGCAGCTAGGGTCGCTGCTGCAGGCAAGGGCCAGTAATCTCTCTGGCGGCGAAAGACAGCGCCTCGCGATTGCGCGCGCTTGGATCCTACAACCTAAACTATTAATGCTCGATGAACCCACCTCCAATATGGACAAGGATTCCCAAGAGCTAGTATTAAAAATGATCCAACAACTCAAACACGAAGGCACAGGAATGTTACTGAGTAGCCATCAGAATTGCGCGTTAACCGCCATCTGCGAACAACAGTGGCACATAGAAGGTGAGCGCGTGATGACCTCTTATCAACAGCCTGAATCTTTGCCAGCACAGGAGCCTTTGTATGTCATCGCAAATTGATGCCGTTATTCTCGCCGGTGGTATGGCCCGTCGCATGGGTGGCGACGACAAAGGTCTCGTCGAATTAAACGGTGAAGCCATGATTAAGCACACAATAGATAGAATAAAACCTCAGGTTAAGGAGATCCTGATCAACGCAAATCGTAACCAAACACGTTATGCTGAGTTCGGTTTTAAGGTAATAAGTGACGAGCATAGTGGTTTCCTCGGACCTTTAGCGGGTATGATCACCGCTATGGGCCAAACAGATGCAGACTACTTATTAGTAGTGCCCTGCGACTGCCCACTCCTGCCACTCGACCTTGTTCCGCGTATGTTGGCAGCAATTGAGGCAGAAAAAGCCGAGATTGCTGTCGCCAGTGACGGTGAGTATGAACAACCCGTTGTTTTACTCTTAAAACCTAGCTTACGTGACTCGATGAAAGCGTTTCTTGAGGCGGGTGAGCGTAAAGTGGACTTTTGGTATATCAAACATCACTTCGTCGTAGCGTCATTCGCCGACCAGCCCAATGCTTTTGTGAATGTAAATACGCCAGAACAAAAACAACGACTAGCGATAGAAATCACCCAATAGCTAAAAAGGCTCCAATAACCCAAATTAGAGGTGCAAATGAGTAACCCCTTCGTCAATCCGCTCGCTATTCCCGTTCTCGGATTTTGTGCCTACAGTGGCACGGGGAAAACCACCTTACTCAAGCAATTGATCCCCGAATTAAATCAACGTGGCCTGCGCTTAGCCGTAATCAAACATGCCCACCATAATTTCGACGTAGATATTCCCGGCAAAGACAGTTACGAAATGCGTAAAGCGGGCGCACGACAAATGCTGGTCGCTTCCCATGTACGCTGGGCGCTGATGACAGAAGACGCGCGCGATGGCGATCCTGAGTTAGTCCATTTACTCAAGCAAATCGAAGCCGACAAAGTCGATATCGTCCTAGTCGAGGGCTTTAAAAAGCTCGCATTACCTAAAATTGAATTGCACCGCGCCGCCCACGGCAAACCTTTTATCTACACCCAAGATGAGAATATCCTCGCCATCGCCTGTTGCGACGACACTCAGTTGCCAAACGACGCAATTCCAAATGAGCTGCGCCGACTCGATCTCAACAATGTCAGCCAGATTGCCGATTTTGTGATGGAGTACACCCAAAACTGGGAAGCGCCACTCCAATACCCCATTTCGGCAGTGGATGCCTGCACCATAGGCGACAATAAAAACCTCAGCGTCAGCCAAGGTTTAGCGCAGATTTTATCCCATGTATCACCCGTGGCTGAAGTCGAAGAGATTGACTTAGACGCTTTAGATAACCGCGTACTGGCCAGCGACAGCATTTCTCCCGTCGACGTGCCACAACAAACCAATTCGGCAATGGATGGCTACGCCTTTGTCTATCAAGACCCAATGCCTGCCACCTTAAAATTGGTGGGAGAGGTTCTTGCCGGTCATCAATATTCGGGCACGCTTATGGTCGGCGAAACCGTGCGTATCATGACGGGCGCAACAGTGCCCGCGGGTGCCGATACAGTGCAGCCCCGAGAGCTTGCCAAGGAAGTCGATGGCATTGTCAGCTTTGAAGGCCGTATTCTTTCTGGCCAACACGTTCGCCTCGCTGGAGAAGATATTGCTCAAGGCCAAGTCGCACTTGCAAAAGCCACTCGCCTAAGCGCCGCCGAACAAGGTTTACTGGCCTCACTCGGGCTCAATCACGTGAGTGTATATCGCCGCCCAACTGTTGCAGTATTCTCTACCGGCGATGAAGTGAGCCAGCCCGACGAAGTGCTCAAAGCTAACTGCATTTATGACTCAAACCGCTTTACCATCAAAGCGATGGCAAAACGTCTCGGTTGTGACGTTATCGATTTAGGCATTATCGAAGATTCTGAAGCCGCCCTTGAAGCAACTCTCGCTAAAGCCGCCAACCTTGCCGATGTCGTCATTAGCTCGGGTGGCGTGTCTGTCGGCGATGCGGACTACATTAAAACCGTGCTTGCACGCCTCGGCAAAATTGATTTCTGGCGCATTAACATGCGTCCGGGTCGGCCACTCGCCTTTGGTAAAATCGGTGATAGCTTATTCTTCGGACTACCTGGCAACCCTGTGGCAGTCATGGTGTCTTTCCTGCAATTTGTGCAGCCCGCTTTACGAAAATTAGCAGGTGAAGTGAACTGGCAAGCGCAGCTATTCCCTGCAATAAGTGATGAAACTCTACGAAGCCGTCAAGGCCGCACCGAATTTATTCGCGGGATTTATCAGCTTGGTAAAGATGGACGCCTACACGTGAGTAGTACGGGCAACCAAGGTTCCGGAATGTTAAGTTCAATGGTTAAAGGGAATTGCCTCATCATCATAGGGGATGATGCAGAAGCCGTGAATGCAGGTGAAACAGTATTTATTCAACCCTTTGCGGATCTGCTTTAGGATCCAGTGAGTTTTTATGAGTCTAATTGTGGATTCCTTTGGCCGTAAGGTCGAATATTTACGGCTCTCGGTCACCGACCGCTGCGACTTTCGCTGTGTTTATTGCATGACGGAAGATCCCTGTTTTCTGCCAAAGGACCACGTACTCCACCTCGAAGAATTAGCTTGGATTGCCCAAGCCTTTACCGAGCTTGGTGTGACTAAAATTCGCCTGACCGGCGGTGAGCCCTTAGTTCGCAACGATTGCGACCAGCTAGTGGGTCTGCTTGGTAAGCTGCCTGGGCTGACGGATTTATCCATGACCACTAATGGTTCAAGGCTGACAAAATTCGCTAAACCCATGTTTGATGCAGGATTAAAGCGCCTCAATATCAGCCTAGATACCTTAAACCCCACACTGTTTACTCAGCTAACGCGTAACGGCAAATTAGACAGAGTCATCGATGGTATTGATGCGGCTATTGCGGCGGGATTTGAACGTATCAAGATTAATGCGGTGATTTTAAAACAGCAGAACGATAATGAAGTTATTGATTTAGTTGATTTCTGCCGTGGCCGTAACTTAGACATCGCCTTTATCGAAGAAATGCCACTTGGCGAAATGGATGAGCGGAAACGCGCCCGTCATTGCAGCAGCGATGAAGTAAAAGCCATCATCAATAGTCACTATCCGCTACAGCTTTCCAACAAACGTACTGGCGGCCCAGCACGTTATTACACTATGGCTGACAGCCCAATCCATATCGGCTTTATCTCGCCCCACAGCCACAACTTCTGCCACGAATGTAATCGCGTGCGCGTCACAGTCGAAGGCCAATTATTGCTGTGTTTAGGCAATGAACATGCCGTTGATCTCAAAAGCATAGTCCGGGAATTTCCGGCTGATATTGAAAGATTAAAAGTCGCTATTCTCGCGGGAATTAATCTCAAGCCTAAGCAGCACGACTTTGGCAATAATCAGGTACAAATCCTACGCTTTATGAACGCCACAGGCGGTTAAGCATCACCACTCCATCGCTTAAGGGCTAGCATCTCAATTTGGCCGTGATAAACTCGAAGCATCACCCCATACTTAGCGTCACACATTTCTATGGCATTAACTCGTAAGCAATGGAATAACGTCATCATAGTCGCCTGCGCCTTTATGGTCGCCGTGCTGACTTTTATGGATAACAAAACCAATAATGTTCCGAGTGATGCTCAGCGACTGTTTGACGATAATGCACCGCTTTCACAGCTGCAACTCGACGGGTTATGGCTGCACAAGCAAGCATCACAATGGGAGTGCGACACTAAAATCCTCAACTGTGATGAATGGGCAAAGGCGTGGCAAACCATACGGGTATCCCCCTTAACCGCCGCGCCAGAAACCACAGATAATCCGCAAGAATTAGTTATACAGATTGCAGATATCCGCGATGCTCAGCTGTGGATCTATTTTCCCAATGAAGGCGCCTTAAAGTCTCCCGCAGGTAATTGGTATTTAGTACCACCGAGTTTACGAGCTAAACTGCAACCGATCCTCGATGCGAAACCCGCAGCTTAATACCGCCCCATTTTACTTAAGATAAGAAAGAATCCATGCCGGAATTACCAGAAGTTGAAGTCACCCGTCAGGGTATTGCACCCTTCCTTGTCGAGCAAACCGTGGTTGATCTTGTGATCCGCAATGGTTCGCTGCGCTGGCCAGTGCCTGACTTAGCCAAACAGATTATCGGCCAAGTTATACGCCAAGTGCGACGCCGTGCTAAGTATCTATTAATCGACACTGACGCGGGTACTAGCATAGTGCATTTAGGCATGTCGGGAAGTTTACGGATTTTGCCCCACGATACCCCAGTGGAAAAGCATGACCATATCGACTTAGTGCTCGCCAACGGCCGTATTTTACGCTTTAACGATCCGAGACGTTTCGGCGCTTGGCTGTGGTGTGAACTCCCAGAAGAAGCCCATCCATTACTCGCCAAATTAGGGCCTGAGCCACTGACCCATGCCTTTAATGTCGCACAATTAGCGGCAGCTTTAGCGGGCAAGAAAAAAGCGATCAAACTCTGCCTGATGGATAATCATATCGTAGTGGGAGTGGGCAACATTTACGCCAATGAAGCCCTGTTTGCGGCGGGCATTCACCCAGAGGCCGAAGCAGGTAAAATCGATATCGAGCGTTTGACCGTTTTAGTTGCAGAAGTGAAGCAAATCTTAGCCCACGCCATTAAACAGGGTGGCACCACGCTGAAAGACTTCACCAATGCCGATGGCAAGCCGGGCTACTTCGCCCAAAAACTGCATGTCTATGGTCGCGGCGGTGAAACCTGCACAAGCTGCGGTAACTTGCTGAGTGAAATCCGTTTAGGCCAGCGCACCACAGTATTTTGTGGCATTTGCCAAACACGCTAATATTGCGTTATTTATAAGCCAAAATGCCAAGCAAGTGCTTGGCATTTTTCGTTATTTAATCAATTACAGCTGTCAAAAACGATACTCAAAACTGCTAAATAGCGTGGCATTGGTATCATTTTCTTGAACTTCAAACTCCGATCTCGATACAGTTCCACCTAAGCTCCACATGCCTTTCCACACTGGCATACGGTAAGAAAGCTCCAGCATTAATAAATCTTCTTTTGGCGGTTGTGGTGCCCAAGTGTTAACTACATTGGAGCCATCTTTATTCAGCTTTGCATAACGCAGCAACGAGGTAAAACCACGGCTGTTATTAAACTGGCCAACTAATCCAACCACGAACACTTGTGCATCGCTATCATAGGTAGAACCCAAAGCACGACCATAGTAGCGAGCACCACTCAGATAGACAGGATCCTCATAGAAACAATTGGCACTATCACCATCGCATTTTACATAGGTGTCCGAATATTCCATGAACAACTTAAACTGCTTACCCGATGTGCCAAAATGGGTATCAATACCCCAAAGTGAGCCGCAGTCACTACCATTTTCACAACTATGTTCGAGATATAATCCAACGGGGATATCCTGCAAAGTATCGGCATAACGCATATCAATACTTTGAGTTCTATGGCCTGCATCGCGGCGCTCATTTGGCGCACAATCATTTGTACCATCGATACAAACAGCATTACTCGCAACCGAATCCCACCAAGAGTCAAAGTTACAATCTTGGCCCTCACCACAAAATAAGGTCGACCAAGACAATCCCACTTCTAACTGTTTAATCGGTCTTGCACTTAAGCGCATATCCCACTCAGCCGTCTTAGGCACAGCACGATCCACTTCAGTTAAGCTAAATCCGGTTTTAAAGGTCCAAGGGCCAATCCAAGATAACCAAGGTGTTTCAAAAGCTGCGGCATTGTTACGGCTCAAGGTTAACGATGACATAGGGCGGGCGTTATTAGAACGATGTAGAGCCGAGTCAAACCCCGGTCCCCACCACTGCTCAACCGCGCCTAAGGTTGCGATCCAATTGCCAAAAATGATGGCAAAATAAGACTCATCAAGGCGGAAGTTTTTATTATCTTGCGGATCATAGGTTTCTGCCACAGTCGCCTTATAAGCAACACGCGATCCTAAATACTCGTAGGAGCCCAGCACTTCACCTTTCTCGCGATAGTCAGAACCATAATGTTGAAAGCGAGCAGGATCAGATGCTGCCGATACTTTTATCCGTGCATTACCACGATTATCGACAGCATTTTGATAATAAAAATTAACCCGTGCAAAGGCTTGTACTAAAGAAGGAGAAAGCAGCTCAGGCTCAATTTTCGCTAAATCACCACCAATGCCTGACCACATCAATGGATAAGTATTCACTGGCACAGTGATCACACCCGCATCAGCAAGTGCTTGAATGTCAGCTCTAAGATAAATATCAGAGGCATCGACCCAAGGTGCAGCAGCAAGCATTGAAGAAAAAAACAGGCCAGAGGCAATGCTAGTAGCAAGGATCGTGGGGGAAAAAAAAGCCTTCATAACATCCTTTTAAGTATCATCACAAGGCAACAATGCCTCAAAGTTAACACAAAACTCCTACGTAAAAACTATCTAGTTCGCAGGTAAAATCTAAGGTTTAACCAACTTAAGCTTTGCCGCCAATGCAGCCGTTACTTCAGGGTGAACAAACTGGCTCACATCGCCACCATGCAAAGCGACTTCCTTTACTAAGGTTGAAGAGATAAATGAGTTTTCCTCGGCAGGCGTTAAAAACACGCTTTCCAGATCAGGGCTCAATCTGCGATTCATATTTGCTAATTGGAATTCATATTCAAAGTCGGATACCGCGCGTAACCCACGCACAAGTACACTGGCCTTTTGCTCCTTGGCAAAATCCACTAGCAACCCCGAAAACCCCACCACCTCGACATTATCCAAATGAGCAGTCACCCGATTGACCAATTCAACTCGCTCTTCAAGGGTGAATCTAGGCTGCTTGGAAGGATTAGCCGCAATGCCAATCACCACATGTTTAAACAGTTTAGCCGCACGCTCAATCAAGTCGGCATGACCATTGGTGATAGGATCAAATGTCCCTGGGTAAATTGCTCTTGTATGCATAGTAAAAGTACATCCCACCGCTATCATATATTCATTAAAGGCACCCAAGAAGATACCCAAAAACACGCTGCTAACTCAATTTACGCTTAAATGCCATCCTCTTCCGCCGAAAACGATTTAAGGATCGCATCCACTTCTGCGGATGAAATGAAACTAACTTACCGCCACGCTGAACACAAGTTATAGACAATAGTATCTCATTGAGAATGGCGATCACCTTAAGCTTTATCAGCTCGGGATTTTGACAACTCGCGTTATACCAGCCTTTACCTTGTTTGGTCGGAAACATGTATGTCGACAAATGGTTTTGTATTTCAGTACAGCTACGGGCAAATTCAACTTTGCCATGATTAACTAGAATTGACGCTTTAAAATCATCATCGCAACCAATCTTGTCGAATGGCAGTAATAGCCCGATATCCTTCATATGTATTGCCAACAAATAAGATGCCATCCACGCATCACCCGTCACTTGGTTTAACTGAATGGTCTGTTTAAAATGCTTAATATCGCCCACTACCTCGCCAAAACTCGCGCGATTAATAGCCTGACTAATAAAATTCACATTAAGTGATGAAAACGGCCAATGGTGGCAAAAAGTATCATTAGCAAAAATCAGTACATCATCATCTGCTATATTAATCTGCTGTCGAACATGGGCAAGCCCTTCGTCCCAAGCAGAAAATTCCCAACCTTTATTACTGCCTTCAAGCTCAAAATCAATCAAGTGATCGTATTGAGTAGGTTGCGAACGCGCCTCAGCCGTATTGTATACGACGCAGATTTTAACTTCGTCGGAAATTTTTGACAGGATATCGGCACTGTACTTAAGTGCGCTTTCCTTGTAATGCGGATAATAACTAACAAGAATTACTATCGCTTGGCGTTTACGATCATACATTTACAGTAAACCTCAACGAACTAAAATGTAAAAGCATCGGCAAATGCCGTACCCATTTTATCTTTAGCAGACAATATGGGAGGGACAGTTATCGGCCAAGCTATCGCTAACTCAGGATCATCCCAGGCAATACTCTGTTCAGAGGCTGGATGGTAGTAATCGGTACATTTATACACAAATTCAGCTTCATCACTCGTGACATAAAAACCATGGGCAAAGCCTGCAGGAATCCACAACTGTCTTTTATTCTCTGCTGATAAGTAAATGCCAACCCAGTGGCCAAAAGTCGGGGAATTTTTACGTAAATCAACTGCCACATCGAAGACTTCACCCGAGGTCACTCGTACAAGTTTGCCTTGGTTTTGCTCAGTCTGATAGTGCAAACCGCGCAGTATCCCTTTACAAGACTTCGAATGATTATCCTGCACAAATAGGCAGTCGGCGACCTTTTGTTGGAAACCTCTCTGGTTCCAGGTCTCCATAAAAAAGCCTCGTTCATCACCGAAAACTTGAGGCTCAATAATTTTCACATCTACAATGTTAGTTTCTATAATATTCATGGTCTTACTACTATAAATAGGCCTTAATGTCTTTAAACGCCAATCGCCAATCACTCGCATAAACACCTAGGTTTGTAGCAATTTTTGTACAATTCAACCGTGAATTTAAGGGTCTTTTAGCGGCAGTGGGGTACTCAGATGTAGTAATAGGCTTAACCTTAATGTGCGTATTTAGGCACCGTTGGGCATAGGCCTCGTCAAAAATATACTGTGCAAATTCATGCCAAGAAACATAGGGTGAGCCACTAAAATGATAGATACCCCAAGGACATTCAGGCTCCATTGAGCGATTTGCCATAGCGATCAGCGTGTCGGCAATATCACCCGCATAAGTGGGACTCCCCAACTGATCACAGACAACACGAATATCCGAACGTTCACGACCAATCCGCAACATCGTTTTGACAAAATTAGCCCCAGTCTCGCCAAATACCCATGAGGTTCTCAAAACAAAATGCTGAGGATTTGCATTAATAACAGCTTGTTCACCCGCCAGCTTGGTTTCACCGTAAACACTTTGAGGATTGACTGTATCTGACTCAATATAAGGAATTTTTGCATCACCAGAAAACACATAATCGGTAGAAACGTGGATCATAGTGGCTTTAATCTTATTGGTCGCAACGGCTAAATAAAGGGGCCCCAAGTGATTTACACGCTTTGCATTAAGTTCATCTTGTTCCGCCCTATCCACCGCAGTATAAGCGGCGGCATTGATTACAACATCAGGGCGAAAACGTTCAATGCAAGCATTTACGGCCAACTCATCGGTAATATCCAACAAGTGTCGATCCACTGCTAATAATTCTACGTGGGTATTAATGCCGCTGCTCAGTTTCTCAACCAATTGACTACCGACTTGTCCCTTTGCACCGGTGACGAGTATCTTCATCAGCTTATTTACCCACAATGAATTGAACTACATAAAAAAGCATCGGACTATCGCTTATCAATAAGTGAGACTAAATAGCGGCCATAGTCATTCTTTAACATCGGTTGAGCAAGCGCAATCAATTGTGCATCGCTTAACCAGCCATTTCGCCATGCTATTTCTTCTAAGCATGCCACTTTTAAGCCTTGAACATTTTCAATTGTCTGCACAAAAGAAGAAGCCTGATGTAGACTTTCATGCGTACCAGTATCGAGCCAAGCAAAACCACGCCCAAGAATTTCAACGTTTAAACTGCCAGCATTAAGATACGTTTGATTCACCTCAGTAATTTCAAGCTCACCACGGGCTGATGGCTTGATACTTTTAGCGATATCGATGACCGAATTATCATAAAAATATAGGCCCGTCACAGCCCAATTTGATTTAGGTGTAGTTGGTTTTTCTTCAATACTGATGGCTCGATAATCTTGGTCAAACTCCACAACGCCGAAACGCTCGGGATCTCTTACGTAATAGCCGAATACTGTCGCTCCAGTAGGTCGACTCGCTACCAGTCTGAGGGTTTTACTAAAAGATTGGCCATAAAAGATATTGTCGCCGAGTACCAAACAAACACTGTCATTACCAATAAAATCTTCAGCAATAATAAATGCTTGCGCTAATCCATCGGGACTCGCTTGAATCGCGTAGGAAATGTGAATGCCAAAGTCGCGGCCATCACCCAATAATCGCTGGAAACTCGCATTATCTTCCGGTGTAGTGATCACTAACACATCACGGATTCCTGCCAGCATAAGTGTCGATAATGGATAATAAATCATTGGCTTATCATAAACAGGCAACAGCTGTTTGGAGACACCTCGAGTGATAGGATATAAACGGCTACCAGAACCACCCGCGAGAATAATACCTTTCATTGATTATCCTAAGATTTTAGATCCTAGTTTCCCAGTCAAAACAAAAATGACCGAAAACCTAAGATCTTATTGAAGTTATTGAGTGAAATGATTAAATGCCTAAACGTTCACGCTGATATGAGCCATCAAGCACATGTTGGCACCAAGATTGATTGGTGAGATACCATTCAACAGTTTTACGAATACCTGAATGGAAGGTCTCTTCAGGATGCCAGCCTAATTCAGCCGCAATCTTAGATGCGTCAATAGCATAACGCAGATCATGCCCAGGCCTATCATCAACATAGGTAATGAGATCACTATAACGATTTACACCGTTAGGTTTTGTCGGCGCCAACTCTTCCAATAACTCACAAATAGTCATTACAACATCGATATTTTTCTGTTCGTTATGCCCACCGATATTATAAGTCTCACCAATAACGCCCTGAGTCACAACTCGATAAAGTGCGCGGGCGTGATCTTCCACATATAACCAGTCACGGATCTGTTGGCCATTACCATAAACGGGTAAAGCCTTACCTTCCAAAGCATTCAAGATCATCAAGGGAATAAGCTTCTCGGGGAAATGGAAGGGTCCATAATTATTCGAGCAATTCGTGACGATAGCAGGCAAGCCATAGGTGCGTTGCCAAGCACGTACTAAATGATCACTGGAGGCCTTAGAGGCAGAATACGGACTACTAGGGGCATAGGAAGTTTTTTCAGTGAAAAGATCCGTCATATTGGGGAGATCACCGTACACTTCATCGGTTGAAATATGGTGAAATCTAAACTGTGACTGTCGCTCAGCATCGAGTCCACGCCAATAATGACGAGCCGCTTCCAGCAACTGATACGTGCCTATAATATTGGTTTCAATAAAAGCGGCTGGACCATCGATCGAACGATCAACATGACTTTCAGCAGCAAGATGCATAACAACATCAGGTTGATGAGCAGAAAATACACGGTCTAACTCGGCTCTGTCACAAATATCAACTTTTTCAAATTGATAGCTTGGATTCGATTCAACGCCAGCCAGAGATTCTAAGTTACCCGCATAGGTCAATTTATCGAGATTCACGATCGAGTCTTCGGTGTTACTTAAGATATACCGGATCAATGCTGAACCAATAAACCCTGCACCACCCGTTACTAAGATCTTCATTCCAACCTCAAAAAATTATCACAAAAATTATGAGGTTTATGATATCAAACCACTCAGTAAAGGTACATCTAACGCCATTCCACATATGCCATTATTTAATTTACATCAACAATCTTATCTCTTAAATATCTTGTATATTTTTGACTTAAAACGTCTAAACGTAACATTGAAATCTTTTCGCCATTTAGCTATATCAGCTTTATAACGAATTCCCCGATGATAACCTATGTGCCTCACACATCCCTCGGGAAAAATTGCAGCTTTAAAGCCTAGTTCATAATACTTATTACCAGCTCCCCCTTCACTTGTATATTGTGCAATTGGCGCAATCAACTGATAATCAGCTAAACGCCTTAAGCCTGGATTTAACGTAAAGCCATGCCAATAGACGCCGTGAAGCAAATCATTTTGATGCATAACCCGATACGTCAATGAAGGATCGTTTTTACAAAAGTACAACTCAGGAAGCACTGCATGGCCATTAGTATCATTAGTTTCACGCAACCAGACTGTTACTATTTTGTCATCTGAAAGTAAAACCTCGAACGATTTTTCGATAAAGCCTTCGCGATAGAACTCCCAATCATCCTCACAATGAAATATATAGTCAGAAGTTACCAAAGAATAGGCTCTATCGATACTTTTCATTTGCCCTAACTGCGGTTCATTGTGAACCATAACAAATTCAATTCCCTTGAACTTTGCCAGAGTATTCTCAAGTTTTTCGCGATTATGGCTATCTTCTATCACAATATATTGTGATATAGGATAGGTATTATATTTTAAAAAGCTTTCAATTGTTTTTTCGAGTAAGTCAAAACGATTACAACTCGTTACAACCAGTGAAACTGTGTTATTACTCATAACAAGACCTATCATAAATTAAAATTTATTTAAACGCTTAGTAACACATTCATCTAAATCAATACCATTTAAATCCTGAAAAAGCTGATTTAAGCGCGCAATTCTTAATGGTGGATTTCTTTTAAATAAAGCGTAAATGATAACATTGAAAATTTTCTGTGTTCGCAACCAATACTCAATAGAGTTATGATACTTACATAGATTATTTATAGAATCTTCACTAATAAAATCTTCGAAGCCAACAACATCAGAATTTGAAACATATTGCTTTACAATCTCATTACGCTTCTGGGGTTCCAAATTTAAAAAACCATAACCACTTTTTAAATGTTTAAGATGAAAATACATAACTCCCATATATTTCTTTTCATATTTACTGTCCAAAAACTTAAATGCTTCAACATTTTTTTCTTGAGAAAAATAAATTTTAGAAGAAACAGGGAAGTACATATGATCCCCTGTACCAACGAGAGGTTCTCTTTTATAAACTCCTAACTTGTTATTCACATCAAATGCTAAATTAACACCTGAGAATGTATATAGCTTCTTAACCCCTAAAAACATATCATATCTAATTTCTGTGATTACTGAAGCCAAGTTTCGGTCAATTGCAATATGATCATCATCTAACTTTGTTGCTATATTATAGCTGGTTTTTGAAAGGGTGTAATTGTAAAAATTTGCCAAACTATGAATATCATAGGTTGTACAGCTATTATGTGCATCTGAGAATATAGGATGAACTTTAGGTAAATATTCAAAAACTTTTATTTTTTCAGGATATTTTTCTTTCAAATCATTTAATATTTCAGCAGTATTATCAGTGCAATCATTATAACAGGCAATAATTTCATCATAGTAAGGAATATGGGTCTCAATACTAGATCTCAGAAATTCGGCACCATTCTTTATTCGCAGAATAGCACTTATTCCAGGTTTTCTCGGCTCATCAAGTTTAGCGAGATCTACTTTAAACTCATCATAATTCAATACTTTTCCATCAAACCCCATAATATGAGCGTCCCTAATTCTATAAATGCAAAAAGCTAAAACGTGACTCTTCTAACAGCTATTTTACCCATAGCCTTAGTTGTTTTATCGCAATATCCAATCCATTCAAATGTTTGCTTCGTGCCAATTTAGTACAAAGATGCATCATTTGTTCTTGAGATAACAGTTTTGCAAGGTTATTTTTCATTGGCTCCAATGCTGTATCGCAACTCAAAACCAACTCTTGAGCCACACAAGCTGTAATCCTTGGCGGCTGATCCTTCGATACAGGAACCGCTAATGTCGGTTTGTGCAGCGCTATCGCTTGTAATAAAGTATCTCCACCGCTCAATACGGCAACCTTAGCCGCAGCCAACATATTAATAAATTGCTGATTATTCAATTGGGGAATAACAACTACCCCCTCAAGCTCAGGCAGAAGATTTGGAAAATTCGGGCCGAAAACCATGACACTTAAAATACCAGATGCTTTATAACTTTCACTGGCAGCCTTAGCAAAAATATCAGCGGCTAGTTCACCATTCACCCTGTGACCACCAGAACCCGCATTGAATAATACAAACTCATTTTGCGTTAGCTGATATTGCGCTAATAATGCCGATTGGGTAATTGTATCTGGCTGGGTAAAGACAGGACCAATATTCAAAGGCTCAGGTCTATTAATTAGCTTCAGCTTAAGGCGATCTAACCAACTAATAGGGCCAATCACAAATTCTGGTTGCACGACCCAATGACAATCCGTCACTAAAGCGCGGCCAATTTTCATTCCACGACTACGCTTACGCTTATGCTGACTGAGAAAGATTACCTTTGCACCGAGTTTATGGGCATGGACTAACTGCGATTTACGACCTGATGCGTCAAACAATACTATATCAGGCAGGAAATCAGACATGATTTGGTTAACCGCCTTGACTTGTTTAGTCGGCGTATCTTCGAGTAGCTCAGCAGGATAAGGGCACTGAGTCGCATAGGGAGCTTGTTGACTCAAAATAAACTTAATCTCGGCATTCGGCCAAGTTCTCTTCACCTCATCGGCAATGATCATTGAGCGCATATACTCACCTATGCCCTCAGCCGATGAGACAGGGATAAACAAGAACTTAGGGGCTTTTTGAGGAGCCATAATTAACCTTTAATCCAAATAAATTTATTCTGAAGCTTTAGTGTCATGCGCCACCAGCTCAAACTTCTCAATCACAGCTTCAACACTGATCAATGACATTAGATGCTCGCCTTTAGCGCGAGTTCCCCACTTAATTTGTCCACTATGTTGCGATCTCATGGCCTCATCATAGGCACTCACCACATATTGTTGCGATAGGTAAGGACCTGTGCGCCCAGGATTGGAATGGGCATATAAACCAATGACTGGGGTATCTTGGGTAACCGCCATATGCGCAGGGCCAGTATCTGGTGCTAACACTAAGCTTGCGCGTTTTAGCAGGGCCAATAATTGAGTCAGACTGGTTTTGCCCACTAAATTATCGATTTTAGAGGGACATGCCTGCAAAATTTGCTCTGCTAAATCCTTCTCAAGTTGAGTTGGGCCACCGCAAAGCATGACTCTAAATCCTTTCGCAATCGCATGGCTCGCAACGGCGGCATAACGCTCTGGTAACCAGTTACGTTCTGCCTTACTGGCTGCAGCGCAAATGATAAAGACTTTTTCATTGTCTTTAATCTGCGTCTGGGCAAATTCAGTATCCGCAATTGGCACAGGAATATGCCATTGAGGAGTGAGATCGTTAACGCCAATCGCCTTAGCGAATCCCATAAATCCTTCGAGCACATGGGGCTTGGCCAAGGGCTCCACCCTGTGATTTGTCACTAGCCACTGACCTTCTTTAGCGCGGGCACGATCAAAACCTATGCGCACCTTTGCCGAAATAGCTAATGAAGCCAAGGTAGCACGTAGCGCAACCTGCATATGCAGCAGCACGTCAAAACGTCGGCCTTTTAAGGCCTTACGCAAATTAAAATAGCTGCGCCATCCTTGAGATTTATCGAAAATAACAAACTCAATGCCGGGTAAATGTTTCAACAATTGATATTCGAGTTTACCGATCACCCATGTGATTTTGAGTTCGGAGTATTGCCGCTGAATCGCCTGCACCATTGCCACGGCATGACAGACGTCACCGATAGCGGATAAGCGAAGCAAACAAAGAGAATTCATGGTATTGGGATTTAAACTCATTGGGATTGAAGCTAAAAGCTCTTAAGGTTATTTGGCGCAAGCTAAGGATCTTAATGTAGAATGGCCCTAGGTGCCACGCTTAAGTCAACAAATCTCCGATGAATGCTCAGATACAGCTCATAAAAACCGCCCAAGGTCACATGGCAGTTTGCCAAGATACGCCAACAGATATCGATCCCGCGTGGTTCTCGGTGGATTTTTGGCGGGCTAAAAATGCTGTCGTCGGTTCATCCAAAGGCCGCTACACCACTTGGTTTGTGGCATTTGAGCATAGTCATTGGGTATTGCGTCATTATTGGCGTGGCGGCTTAATGGAAAAATTCAGCAAAGATGCTTACGTTTATACTGGCCTCGAAAATACCCGCGCCATGGGTGAGTTACGCTTATTAGACGTTTTGTATCGCGAAGATTTTGCTGTACCTAAACCGATTGCCGCCAACATAGTGCGCGATGGATTATTTTACCGCGCCGATATTATTATCGAACGGGTCGAAGGCGCCGAAGATTTAGTCGCTAAACTCGGCAAAGGGGTCATGAGCACTGAGCAATGGCAAGCATTAGGGGCTTGCATCGCCCATTTCCACCAGCGTGGTGTGTACCACGCCGATCTCAATGCCAAGAATATTCTGTTCCAGCCCGCGCAAACAGAACCCTTAACGCCAGAGCGGTTTTATCTTATCGATTTCGACCGCGGCGAGTTAAAAACACCTAGCCCGCAATGGCAGCAATCGAATCTAGACAGACTGTTACGTTCCTTCAATAAAGAACAAGGCAAGCTACCAAACCTTGCCTTCACCGCTGATAACTGGTCATCACTGATGCAGGGCTATCAAGCGGCGATGCAAAGCGCCTGAACCACTAAAAAAACTATCTTTTTGAATTAATAGGTTATTAAAGATTTCGCGAGAAGAAATTGCCGTTGTAAGGCACCACGATTAGCCTCAACCACAGCCAATCCCGCGTTCACCGCCTGCAGGCGTAACTCAGGTTTAGCAAAATACTCAATCAAGTTAGCGGCAAGTTCATCCGCCGAAGCGACAACCCTTAACCCACCAGCATCCGCCAACATCTGCGTAATCTGGGCAAAGTCCCAATGGTTCGGCCCCACCATAACAGGCACGCCCATAGCAACAGGCTCCAAGGGATTATGGCCACCATTATTGATCAGCGTGCCACCGACAAAAGCTTGATCCGCGGCGCCATAAAAGGTCAGAAGTTCACCCATGGTATCGCCTACCAGCACTTGTGTCGTAGCCGTCACGGGAAAATTACCGCTGCGGCGAACAGATTCAAAACCTTGGCTGGCAACAAACTCAGCAACAGCAGAAAATTGCTCAGGATGACGCGGTGCAATAATCAACAAGGCATCGGGCCACTGAGCCAATAATTGCCTATGGGCTGTAAGCATGGCGTCAAATTCTCCAGGATGCACACTGCCTGCGACCCAAATCGGCGAGGTTTTACGCCCCCAAGTCTGACGCAACAGCTTGGCATTGGCTAAACGCTCAGGCGTAATACTGAGATCAAACTTCAAGCTACCGCATACTGTCACTCTGTCCGGCGATACACCTAACTCGATAAAACGCTGCGCTTCTACTTGAGTCTGCACCGCAATAACATCGAGTCGTTGCAACATAGGTCGACTGAGTTTAGGGCGCTTAGCATATTGCGCCGCCGACTTGGCCGACAGGCGGGCATTCGCTAACATCAAGCGCACACCGCGTTTGGCAGCAACAGCAACTAAGTTAGGCCACAGCTCAGTTTCCATAATCACACACCACTTAGGCGAGACTTGGCGCAAGAAACGCCTCACACACCAAGGTAAGTCAAAGGGCAAATAACAATGCTGCACTGAGTCACCAAAGGCTTTACGCACTTCTGCAGACCCTGTTGGGCTGGTTGTGGTAACCGTAATGCTTAACTCAGGGTGTGATTGCATAATCAAACGGATCAATGGGATTGCCGCGAGCGTTTCGCCCATAGACACAGAATGGACCAGTACATCCGTCGATTTAAGTCGGGTTAATCCAAAACGTTCCCCCCAACGACCGCGGTAATCAGGGCTTTTAATAGCACGAAATGCTAAATAGACGATTAGCAAAGGGGATAATAAATATAAGATCGTGGAATAGAGAAAACGATTCATTAAAAACGTGCTTATGAGTTTTGCCTGATGAATAGCGGCAATGTTAGCATATGCACCAAATTAGGGATAATTTACCAGCAGTATGGCGGTCGTTGGTTAACTCTATCTATGATGTGGCGTTCACTAGCAATTTGGATAACTTATGAAAACCCGCGACAAAATAATCTATGCCAGTCTTGAACTGTTCAACGAGCATGGCGAAAGAAACATCACCACCAATCACATTGCCGCTCACTTAAATATGAGTCCCGGGAATCTTTATTACCATTTTCGCAATAAAGAAGACATTATCCGCTGTATTTTCAGTCTATATGAGAATCATCTCGAATCGGGTTTCCAACCCTATGAAGATAAGCAAGTGGATGTAGAACTGTTAATCGGCTACTTCGATGCTATGTTCTATACCTTGTGGCAATTCCGTTTTATGTACGCCAATCTTGCGGATATTCTCGCCCGCGATGAAGAACTAAAAAAACGCTATTTGCACGCACAGCAGCAAGTCTTAACGCGTTCAAGCCATGTGCTGCATAAACTCACACAAGATGGATTTCTGTGTGTCGATGCTGACAAAATCACGCCACTGGCGGATACCATTAAGATGATCGTCAGCTTTTGGATTGGTTATCAACTCACGCAATCCAGCACGTCCACCATTACTAAAGCGACACTTTATGAAGGCGTTTTAAGGGTGCTGATGATTTTCAAAGCCTATGCAACCCCGACTTCCGTTGCGACTTTTACTCGCCTAGAGCAACATTACCACGCGCTAGCGAGTCAAGAATCTCTATAACGTCATCCCAAACACCTATGTTGGGAACTCGCATTCGGAACTAAACTCAAAGCAATTATAGTACTGAGTGCGAACCCGTTTTCGCTCTACAACGCTTAAAAGAATACTCAGTCAAACAGTGGCAAACTTATGTTGCACATTAGTTTTTATAATGTAAAAACCACTTTAGCCCTAAACTAGTTTATCTTGCGAACCTGCATGAAAAAAAGGCTGTAGGCCGATTAGGTTTAGAGTTAGAATGCCGCCACTCCCAAAATCAGAATAAAGTTAACTAAGGAGATATCAGGTGGCCTCTACCTCATTCTACGCACAGATTAATCAACAGCTTGCAGACATCAAAGCCGAAGGCTTATATAAAAGCGAGCGTGTTATTGCCTCACCACAACAGACTGCCATTCAAGTTAATCACCAAGAAGTTGTTAACTTTTGCGCGAATAATTACCTAGGCCTAGCGAATCACCCCGAGCTAATCAAAGCCGCCCAACAGGGTTTAGACAGCCACGGCTTTGGTATGGCATCAGTACGTTTTATTTGCGGTACCCAAGACATACATAAAAAGCTAGAAGCTAGCCTGAGCGAATTCCTCGGCATGGAAGATACGATTCTGTACTCTTCTTGTTTCGATGCAAACGCTGGTCTGTTTGAAACCTTGTTAGATGCAGAAGACGCCATCATCTCCGATGCGCTCAACCATGCTTCTATCATCGACGGTGTACGTTTATGTAAAGCGAAGCGTTTCCGTTATGCCAACAACGACATGGCCGATTTAGAAACTCAGCTGATCGCCGCGAAAGAAGCTGGCGCACGTAACATCTTGATCGCCACCGACGGCGTATTCTCGATGGACGGCGTGATTGCTAACCTGCAAGGCGTATGTGATTTAGCCGATAAATACGGCGCACTGGTGATGGTCGATGACTCTCACGCGGTAGGCTTTATTGGCGCAAACGGCCGTGGCACCCACGAATATTGCAATGTGATGGACAGAGTCGACATCATCACAGGCACCTTAGGCAAAGCGCTAGGCGGCGCATCGGGTGGTTTCACTTCGGGTAAAAAAGAAGTCATCGACTGGTTACGCCAGCGTTCACGTCCTTACCTGTTCTCTAACTCATTAGCGCCGTCAATCGTGACTGCGTCTATCCATGTGTTAGAAATGCTCAAATCAGGCCAAGCCCTGCGCGAAGCCGTATGGGAAAACAGCCGTTATTTCCGTGAGCAAATGTCAGCAGCAGGCTTTACTTTGGGCGGCGCCGACCACGCGATTATCCCTGTGATGATTGGTGATGCGAAACTGGCGGGCGACTTTGCTAACCGCTTATTAGCAGAACATATTTATGTTATTGGCTTCTCGTTCCCAGTAGTTCCTAAGGGACAAGCCCGTATCCGTACGCAAATGTCAGCGGCACATACCCGTGAGCAACTCGACAAAGCGATCACCGCCTTTACTCGTATTGCCAAAGAAATGGGCATTATTTAGGACTTAAGACAATGAAAGCACTAAGCAAGTTAAAAGCCGAAAAAGGTATTTGGTTAGTCGATGCGCCTAAGCCAGTGATGGGCCACAACGATCTGCTGATCAAAATTAAAAAAACGGCGATTTGTGGCACCGACATGCACATCTACAACTGGGACGAATGGTCACAAAAAACCATTCCAGTCCCTATGGTTGTTGGTCATGAATATGTCGGCGAAGTGGTTGATATAGGCCAAGAAGTTCGTGGTTTTAAGATTGGAGACCGAGTGTCTGGCGAAGGTCATATTACCTGTGGCCACTGCCGTAACTGCCGCGCAGGCCGTACCCATTTATGCCGTAACACCTCTGGCGTGGGTGTCAATCGTGAAGGTTCATTTGCGGAATACTTAGTTATCCCCGCCTTTAACGCCTTTAAAATCCCTGATGATATCAGCGATGATTTAGCCTCAATCTTTGACCCGTTTGGTAACGCTGTGCACACAGCATTATCCTTCGATTTAGTCGGTGAAGACGTGTTGATCACCGGCGCAGGTCCCATCGGCATCATGGCGGCTGCAGTATGTCGTCACGTAGGTGCTCGCCATGTGGTGATCACCGACGTCAACGAATACCGCTTAGAGCTGGCCCGTAAAATGGGCGCCACGCGCGCTGTGAACGTGTCAAAAGAAAACCTAAAAGACGTGATGAAAGAACTGGGCATGACCGAAGGTTTCGACGTTGGATTAGAAATGTCTGGCGTACCCTCAGCCTTCCACGCCATGTTAGATACCATGAACCACGGCGGCAAAGTCGCTATGCTCGGTATTCCAAGTGGTGAAATGGCCATCGACTGGAGCAAAGTGATCTTCAAAGGTTTGGTCATTAAAGGCATCTACGGCCGTGAAATGTTCGAAACTTGGTACAAGATGGCCAGTCTTATCCAATCAGGCTTAGATATTTCACCTATCATCACTCACCACTTCAAGATTGATGATTTCCAACAAGGTTTCGACGCTATGGGCTCGGGCCAATCGGGTAAAGTGATCCTCAGCTGGGATTAATCCTGCAGAGCATTACCTAGATAGGGGCTGTACACTCGCAGCCCCTTGTTGCACACTTATCCCATCTTGATTTCCATCTCTTAGCTTTGTCAGGTTTTATTATGTCTTCCTTTAAACACTTAAGCGTTAATCAATTGCTGCAAATGACCGAAGCACAGCCAGTGCAAATCGTCGATATCCGCGATGGCAATAGCTTCACCAACGGCCATATTGCAGGTGCAACTAACCTGAATAACGAAAACCTAGCGCAATTTATTAGCCAAGCCGATATGGATAGCCCACTCGTGGTGGTTTGTTACCACGGCATGAGCAGCCAAAATGCGGCGCAATATTTATGCGAACAAGGTTTTGATGACGTTTACAGCCTAGACGGCGGCTATAGCGCCTGGCATGAGGCGAATGCATGATAGAAATTGGCAGACTCCCCAACAGCAGAGCCGCGCAGGCATTTGTCGATTACCTCAAAGGGGAAGACATTGACTGCCAAATTGAGCCGCTGGTTCAGGGTGTTGCCATTCTGGTTATCCATGACAAAAATGTGGAGCAAGCACGCAAAGAGTTTGCCCACTTTATTGCTCACCCTTACGACAATAAATATCTGCAAGCCTCATGGGAACACGGCGATACCCAAACCAAACTCGATTATGGTGCCCCTTCGCTGCAGTTGTTCACCCAATTTATTACCGGCGCAGGCCCAGTCACGCTGATCGTATTTGCGGTTTGCGTACTCATTTTTGCGGCGATGAACTTAGGATTCGCCAACCAAACCTACGAAGCACTGTCCTATTTTGGGGCAGTACCTCATTCAGAGTTCAGCCAGTTCTGGCGTGTTTTTACACCGAGCCTGCTGCATTTTTCAGCCATGCACGTCATCTTTAATTTGCTCTGGTGGTGGTATTTAGGCGGTAAAATCGAAACCCGTATAGGTACTGCACCATTGCTCATTTTGCTGTTTGTCGCAGGAACTCTGCCAAACGTTATCCAATATTATGTCGGTGGACCTAACTTTGGCGGGCTGTCCGGCGTTGTGTATGCAGTGGTGGGTTACACTTGGATCATGGGTATACGTAAACCCGCAGCTGGAATAGATTTCCCACCATCATATATGGGCTTTATGATGATATGGTTGGCATTGGGATTCACAGATATTCTAGGGGTTTCGGTTGCTAATGGTGCCCACATTGGCGGCTTACTCATAGGTTTAGCCCAAGGTTTATTTGATAGTCGCAAATCCTCGAGCTCAATCTAATAACTCAATCTAATATTGTGAACCAAGATAAATCCTGAAATTTATCTTGGTTCAATGACTCGCTTCACTCCTCTACAAACCGCTCAAACTAACTCTGATCAGTCATTTCTAGTAGCTTAACGACTAGCTTCTCGATGCCTGAATGCGCTTCAGCAATATTACCAGCCAACATATAAGCGGGTGTGCTGACAATGCGATTCGCTTCATCCACGACTATCTCATGTACTGTCGCAACTTGATGCTCACCGCCCATCAAATTAAACGCTGCAACAGTATCGCTATCATTACCGATAGTGCCTTTTACACCGTGGGGATATAAACGCGGGATCATCATAGGAGCAATACAGATAAAACCAACGGGCTTTTTCGCCAGAATGAACTCATTGATAAAATCAGTCACCAGCGGTTCCACTTCACACTCACTGCCATTCGTCGCAAAGTTACACAGATTTTTCGCCGCACCAAAGCCACCGGGAATGATCAAGGCATCAAATTCGGCGATATCTAATTCTGTGGTCGCTTTGACTTCGCCACGGGCGATACGTGCCGACTCCACCAGCACGTTACGACTTGCAGCAGCATCTACCTCGCCAGTGAAATGATCTACCACATGCATCTGTTTGATATCAGGTGCAAAACATTGGTAGTGAGCCCCCCCTTTGGATAAGCATAAAAGCGTTAAAACCGATTCATGGATCTCTGTTCCATCGAAAACACCGCATCCACTCAGTAACACTGCGACTTTTTTCATTAAAAATATCCTTCTTATGTCATTAAGTTTTAACAAACTACAAACAAACTAGTTGATCTGATTAAAAATCGTGCTAACTTAATTCGTCGAATCTGACGGGTGCCGAAAATTAAGCCAATCCTTAGATGTATTTTACGGAGTCAATAAAAAATCCACAAATTGGGAAGATTTTTTAAGAAACAGTATTGAACTCACACAAATCTTTTATAAACATAAAAAACAACAACTTAAAAAAATCGCACTAAGCCGTAATCATCGCCATTATTCTCAGTTGACTTTTTCACTCACAGACTTATCCACAGGCTGAGAGTCATTTTGCCATGGCTGAAATAGTGCTTCTGTGGCATGCTTAGCGCCATCTAAGTCATCGATAAACGAAAAATACCTATGCCAACCGTCGCTAAAAACCCACTTGTGCTTGTGGATGGATCTTCTTATTTGTATCGCGCTTATTATGCGCCTCCTCACCTAACAAACTCAAAGGGCGAAGCAACGGGTGCCGTTTATGGCGTAGTGAATATGTTACGCAGCTTGTTGACCCGTTATCAGCCAAGCCATATAGCAGTCGTGTTCGATGCCAAGGGAAAAACCTTCCGCAATGACATGTACAGCGAATACAAAGCACAGCGCCCACCTATGCCTGATGATCTACGTTCGCAAATCGAACCCTTGCATCGCATTATTCGCGCACTGGGTTTACCACTGATTTCAATTTCCGGCGTCGAAGCCGATGACGTGATTGGAACTATTGCCCGCCAAGCCAGCTTAGAAAACCGTGCCGTGCTTATCAGCACAGGCGATAAAGACATGGCCCAGTTAGTGGATGAGAACGTTACGCTCATCAACACCATGACAGACACCATAATGGGCCCAGAAGAAGTCGTCACCAAATTTGGTGTCGGTCCAGACCGTATCATAGATTTACTCGCACTGATGGGCGACAAGGCTGACAATATTCCAGGCTTACCCGGCGTGGGAGAGAAAACGGCGCTCGCTATGCTCACGGGAGCCGGCAGTGTGAGTAACTTATTAGCGGAACCCGAAAAAGTCGCCGAGCTCGGCTTTAGAGGTTCTAAAACCATGGCGGCAAAAATCATTGAAAATGCCGACATGCTCAAGCTTTCTTACGAACTCGCCACCATCAAAACCGATGTCGAACTTGAGCAAGATTGGCACGAACTCACTCTCATGCCAGCAGACAAAGATGAACTGATCAAATGCTACGGCGAGATGGAGTTTAAACGTTGGTTAGCCGAAGTCTTAGATAATAAAATGACGGCAAATACCTCAATTGATGCGGCATCCACAGAAACACAAGAATACTCATCTCCAGTCGAAGCGATTGAAACACAGTACGACTGCATTCTCACCGAAGCCGAATTAGACACTTGGATTGCTAAGCTTAAACAAGCCGACTTAATGGCAGTCGATACTGAGACCACCAGCTTAGATTACATGGTGGCCGAATTAGTCGGGATTTCCTTCGCCGTTGAGACAGGAAAAGCCGCTTATCTTCCTTTGACCCACGATTACGTTGGTGCACCGACTCAAATCGATAAAACGGTCGCGTTAGAAAAACTGCGTCCGCTGCTTGAGGATCCAAAACTTAAGAAAGTCGGTCAAAATCTTAAGTACGACATCAGTATCTTAGCCAATGCAGGGATCAAACTACAGGGCGTCGCTTTCGACACTATGCTCGAATCCTATGTTTTCAACTCAGTGGCTTCGCGCCATGATATGGATGGTTTAGCACTCAAGTATTTAGGCCATAAAAATATCAGTTTTGAAGAAATTGCTGGCAAAGGTGCAAAACAACTGACCTTCAACCAAATCCCGCTAGAGACGGCTGCACCTTATGCAGCAGAAGATGCTGACATCACACTGCGTTTACACCAACATTTATGGCCAAGACTCGAGAAAGAAGCCGAACTTGCCGCCATGTTTACCGAAGTCGAATTACCGCTAATCCAAGTGTTGTCGGACATTGAACGTCAAGGGGTCTTAATCGACAGCATGTTACTCGGCCAACAGAGCGATGAACTGGCGCGTAAAATCGATACCTTAGAAGAAAAAGCCTACGACATTGCCGGTGAAAAATTCAATCTTGGTTCACCTAAGCAGCTGCAAGTATTGTTTTATGAAAAGCTAGGTTATCCGATCACCAAAAAGACCCCAAAGGGTGCGCCATCGACCGCGGAAGAAGTATTAGTCGAATTAGCCTTAGATTTCCCACTGCCAAAGGTGATCCTCGAACATCGAAGTCTATCTAAGTTAAAGAGCACTTACACCGATAAGCTGCCACTGATGGTCAACGCCAAAACGGGTCGCGTACACACTAGCTATCATCAAGCTAATGCGGCAACAGGTCGCTTATCGTCAAGCGAACCTAACCTGCAAAATATTCCGATTCGCACCGAAGAAGGTCGCCGTATTCGCCAAGCCTTTATCGCCCCAGCAGGCCGTAAAATTTTGGCCGCCGACTACTCGCAAATCGAACTACGGATCATGGCCCATTTATCCCAAGATGCTGGCTTACTCAAAGCCTTCGCCGAGGGCAAAGACATTCATAGAGCCACTGCTGCAGAAGTATTTGGTACCGACTTTGATGAAGTCACCACAGAACAACGCCGCCGTGCCAAAGCGGTTAACTTCGGCTTAATTTATGGCATGTCAGCCTTTGGTTTGGCGCGTCAGCTTGATATCCCACGCCATGAAGCACAAACCTATATCGATACCTACTTTGCCCGTTATCCTGGCGTATTACGTTATATGGAAGAAACGCGCGCGGGTGCTGCTGACTTAGGTTATGTGTCGACTCTGTTTGGTCGTCGCCTCTACTTGCCCGAAATCCGTGATCGTAATGCGATGCGCCGCCAAGGTGCTGAACGTGCTGCGATTAACGCGCCAATGCAAGGTACGGCTGCTGACATCATCAAAAAGGCCATGATCAATATTGCCCAGTGGATCAAAACAGAAACCCAAGGCGAAATCACTATGATCATGCAGGTTCACGATGAATTAGTGTTTGAAGTCGATGCGGATAAAGCAGAGGCACTTAAAAAGACAATCTGCACCTTGATGGCGCAAGCAGCTAATCTCGATGTTGAACTGCTTGCCGAAGCAGGCATTGGTGATAACTGGGATGAAGCCCACTAATCTCAGTAATATCCAGAAGAACACTATCAATATGATTTAACTGAAAATAAAGCTAATCTGACTTCAATATTTTGAGCTCAGATTAGCTCTCTCCCGTCTTAATCGCCTCTAAGAACATCAATACAGAGTCCTTTTCATCACTCAGCATAAATAACCCTTTCACAATACAAATTAGCTCGTTAAGTTAGACAAACTTCATCGGCAGAAAATGATTCACTCACAGCCAAACAATCTTTACCTGATACATTTGGCAGTAGAGTTCATCGATACACTGCCACAGCAGATGGATATTAAAAGGTGTGATTTACTCGAATTGAAACTGCATTCAAGTCAGCCATATATGCTCAAGAATGCCATAACGGTTGTTCTCTCACGCGTACACCAAAATCTTAGGTCAGGATTAGAGTAAAAAATCAAATCTCAAATATTGATCACTTTTGTATATAAATTTCGAGTTTTCTCTTTAAATCAGCCAATTAACCATTTTCACTGAAATTTTAGGATCAATTTGAGATGCTTTTTCACTCACAACCTGAGATCAAGCGCACATAATTACCTCTTTTTTGAAAAAACTGTTTTCCATTTAAAGATAAATAGAGTAATATTCTCTGCGTAGGGTACAGAGGTTAAGATGTTCTATCTTTCAGACCTTTATTTCACTTATAGTGATGAGCCAAATTCTGGCGCCTCAGCAACTTGTTTGCTGAGGCTTTTTTTTGCTCTTTTTTCAGACTTTAAGTAAATTTTAGAGTATTTACTTTAATAAGGGATGGATTGGCTGTATGCTAGTTTCATTGAGAACCATTGAAGCTAATTTGATGGTGCTTGAGTCTTGTTGAATTTAGCTTCTCCCCAAAAGAGCTAATATTTTTGGCCGATGATAATATCATCGGCTATTTTTTTGCCTGAAATTAACGAAGAACCGATGGGAATGAGACTGAATAAAAGAGAAAAATTGCAGTAAAAACAAAGAGGAGGTATACACAGTCAAATTCTACCATGTACACCAAAACAGGCGATATTATTCAGCGTTATTCGCTGCATCTAACTCATCAGTCAACCACTGTGGATGACACCATTCATTAAGAATTGCCAACACTTTAGGCTTACCGGTTCCTTTAAGTGATGAGAAGGGTTCAACTTGCACCCAGTCGCCAAACTCACTTAGTGCGAGACGCACTTCATTTACGGTTTTCATCTTAGCACTTTGGGCTAATTTGTCTGATTTCGTTAGCAAAGCTAATACAGGAATTTCACTAGCAACTGCCCATTCAATCATCTGCATATCGAGATCTTTTAATGGATGACGAATATCCATCAAGACAACCACGCCACTTAAACAAGCGCGTTTTTGCAAATATTCACCCAATGCTTGCTGCCATTTATTTTTCAACGCAAGTGGGACTTGCGCAAAGCCATAACCAGGCAAGTCAACTAAACGACGCTGAGCATCTAACTCAAATACGTTAATTAGTTGAGTACGGCCCGGTGTTTTACTGGTTCTTGCTAAACTTTTTTGCTCAGTTAATGCATTGAGTGCACTAGACTTTCCAGCATTAGAGCGGCCAGCAAATGCAATCTCAACTCCAACATCGCCGGGCAGATATTGATCCAAATGTGCAATGTCAGGTGCACTGATTAAAAACTTTGCCCTACGAAAATCTATACGAGATTCAGTCACTATTTACTCCGAAATTTTTCTACGCAATACCATAATTTATGAAGAATTACTTACTTTCCCACGTTTTCGTGTAAAATATTACTCCGATCACATTAATCATATTTTACCACGCTTGCGGGTCACCCTAGTAAGCTCAGGATAATAATTTAACCAGAAGTTGGAACGCCATGAAAAAGCTAGCTCTTGCGCTGTCTGTTGTAATTGCCGCCATATCTTCACCTGCGATTGCTGAAGGTAATGCTGAAGCGGGAAAAACGAAAATCATTGTCTGTTCGGCCTGTCACGGTATGGACGGTAACAGTATGATCGATATGTACCCCAAAATTGCGGGCCAACACGCCACTTACCTCCAAAAGCAACTACATGATTTCCGTAGCGCAGCACAAACTGGCGGTAAAGATGGGCGTATGGATCCTATCATGAGTGGCATGGCAATGCCTCTAAGCGATCAGGATATTCTCGACATTAGCGCATATTTTTCTAGCCAAGCAATCCAAGTGGCTGAAGCAAAAGATGTTCCTGAGTTAGGTGCTAAACTTTACAAGGGTGGTGATGTTTCTCGTGGCATTACCGCTTGTATGGCATGTCATGGCCCAGATGGTAAAGGCGCTGAGCTTGCAGGTTTTCCAACGTTGGCAGGCCAACACGCAAACTACATCAAGATCCAGCTGACAAAATTCCGTGAAGCTGGCCGCCATAATGACTTGAATGGCATGATGCAAGATGTGGCTAAAAAACTAAATGATAGCGATATCGACGCGCTATCAAAGTATCTTTCTAGCCTGAAGTAATCTTCGCGAGTGAAAAGAAGGGTGTATTGTCACCCTTTTTTTACACCACAAAGTTGACGTGGACGTAAACTGCTAAGATTCGTGCTTGACATAGATCACAGATTTCGGTTTAATAAGCCCCGTACCGAGATAAACCCATCTGTTTGTACAAAAAGATTAATAATAACTTACAGGTTTCGGTATAATTAACGTTCAAGATATAAGAATAAAGATACTCAATAACAATAATATACTTAAGACCACTCTCTAATAATAACAAGAGTCGTGATTTCCACTTGAAATCCAGGTCAGCACAATTTTGTAAGGGATGGCCGATAACGCCAATTTGCTTCTAGCAAAACACCTTACACTCAGGGTAACTTGCCCCATCAGGACATAGTTTACATGATGTTAACTGTAGCAAAGGAAGCGATAAGCTTAGGATGCACTGGCTGGATGCTTGTTATCACAGGAAGGTACTTAAGTAACATGGATGGTTAACTCGACGTCAATGATGACGATGCTTTAAAAGATGTGTCGCGAGACCATCTACGGAAACTGTAGTCAGGATGGCGACAGAAAAAAATAAAGTGTCTGGAAGACCATTAACAAAAATAATGCAGGGAAAGCAGTAAAAAAAAGAAGGATACCGACCGGGAAAGTCGCATAGCAAGTATGGATACTTGGAATCAGGATAAGGTGCTAAAGCACCCTTTGTAAGGCGGCAGTTTAACTGCCGCCTTTTTTCTTTTGTAACACCCCATTAGTGTCTAAAATGTGCACTCAACCAATATAATTGGTACAATCAAAGCCTTAATAATCACTTCAGCAGACTCAATGCCCAGATGCCCTCTTTGTCATAACAGTCAGACACGACTCCTTCATCAAGATAAAAAGCGGAGTTTTTATGTTTGTAAGACATGTGAGTTAACCTTTGCGGATGCGAATAGCCATTTACCCCCCGCGGCAGAGAAGCAAAGATACGGTCGTTCACGCATAGTGTCGAAGCAAAAACAGTTATCGCAATTTATTTTGCCGCTGTTAGTGCAATTAGAGCAGCAACAAGCGGGCAGTTTATTAGGATTGAATTTTGGCCGCATACTCGATGATGAGAGTCTGACGACCATAGAAAATGCGGGCCACAAGTTAAATCAATATGATCCCTTTTTTGCCCCGAATCATGACGTGTTAAAGCTAGAGTATGATTTTATCTGCTGTTATCGGGTGTTTGAGCATTTTCAAAACCCTATAAAAGAGTGGACTTTGCTCTCTCGGCTACTGCATTCTGGTGGTTGGTTAGCGATAAGCACACCATTACTAACTGAATTAGATGGTTTTGCTAAGTGGCATTATAAGAACAACCTCACCCATGTGAGCTTTTATCAGCGACAAACCTTCGAGTACCTCGCAAACAATAGCGATTTTGATCTATTATTTGCCGCAAAGGACCTCGTTTTGATGCAAAAAACATCATAATCTGGTATAACACTCGGCCTAATTTCGCACCTTGTAGACAAGCTTACCCTTAGTCTGCAAGGCCATACGTTGTAAATAATTGAGAAGACCATGTCTCGTAGCAAGAAAACACGCAAGGGCGGCGAGAACAGCCCTAAGTTACAGCCAAGAGTGAAGAAGCAAGATCGCGCTGTAGCGACTGGCAAACGTAAAGATTCTGGCAATAAATCAGGTAGTCGTCATAACGAAAGCTTAATTTTAGCGCAAGCGCCGCAACAGCTGGCCGCTAAGAAAAAAGACCCGCGTCATGGCAGTAAAAAGCCTGTGGCTTTAGCAATTCCTGCGGCAGTAGTAACAGATAAAGCCGCTCAGCCAAAAGTGAAACAAGCTAAGCTGACTGACGAGCAAAAATTGCTGAAATTGGAAGAAGATCCAAGACTAAATCAGCTGTTAGATATGCTTGAAGAAGGCCGCGACCTCAACGAGGTTGACCAAAAGTGGTTAGATCAACAGCTAAATAAGATTGAAGCTCTGATGATTAAACTGGGCATTAGCGACGATATGGATGATGACACACCTTCATCACCTGCTAAGTCTTTGTCTGACGATGAGTTGTTCGACAAATTCGAATCAGGCGCTGACTTACTAAAAGATTATCAAGACAAGTTCTAACCTCTCAGTGCTAAGGCATAGGGAACTCAGTTTTTAGCTGTGGCTCCTTATGCCATTCATATAAGGAGTCTTTGTGTCTACGACTATCATTATTCTCGGTTTTATCATCATAGTAGCGCTAAGTAGCTACGCCACCTTCTTAATCCTAAAACTCAAGCAGCAAAAAAAGCGTCAGCAGGCTGAACAAGCCGAGCGTGAAGTGACTGCGAACGCAAAACGTGCCCAAGTTTTAGATGATATCCGCTATATCGCCACTGCCATGATTGAAGACCGCTGTGAGATCTCTGAAGGCGTGGTCAGGATTGGGCGATTATTTGAAATCCTGTCATTAAGTGAGCGTGTGGCTCCCGATTACCCTTCATTATTCAAACACTTTGAGTTAATTAAAAATCATCCCATCATGGATGCTCGTCAAGCCTTGCCTAAGCAAGAAAGAATGAAGTTAGACTTGATCAGAATGAAGTCTGAAGCCGCATTAGAACAAGGCATCAGTGATGATGCGAAAAAACTGTCGGATTACCAAGCCAAAGCGATGCATTAAACCAGCCCATTGCTATACCTCAAGACCACTTATATTGTGGTTTTGAGGTTATCTCGATAAAACCCGCACCAATTTTACCCTCCTTACTCCCGTGAGCCTGCGCACAAAACCGCCAAATATCGACAGACAAGCGTACTTTTTTGATAGATATTGCGTAACTTCTAAAAAGACAGACGTCATTTTTACAACCTAGATCAAGGTTATTTACTTAAGAACCTTGCATACTTCGCTTGTTGCTAATTTACCCACGGAGGACACGCCTTGAAGCAGCCCACTCAGATTAGCTGGGATCAGTCGATGATCGAAAAATATAACTACAGCGGTCCCCGTTATACCTCTTACCCAACGGCATTGGAGTTCGATGACACATTCACCGAACAAAACCTGCTGACGGCCATTGAAAATAGCAAAAGCGATAAACTGTCGCTGTATATTCATATCCCGTTCTGCGCCAAGCTTTGTTATTACTGCGGCTGTAATAAAGTCATCACCCGCCACCAACACAAAGCCGATCAGTACATTGAATATTTAAGCCAAGAAATTATTAAACGTGCGCCCCTGTTCAAACATTACAGTGTGACCCAAATGCATTGGGGCGGCGGTACACCCACGTTCTTAAATCCAGAGCAGATTCTTAAACTTACGTCATTGATTAAAGCTAACTTTAACTTTGCGGAAGAAGGCGAGTACTCAATTGAAGTCGATCCTCGCGAGATAGAACTGTCAATGCTCGACACGTTGAAAGAAGCGGGCTTTAACCGGATCTCCATCGGTGTACAAGATTTCAATAAAGAAGTGCAAATTGCCGTTAATCGCGAACAAGATGAGCAATTTATCTTCGACTTAATGGCTAAAGCGAAAGCCATGGGTTTTGTGTCAACCAACATAGATTTAATCTATGGTTTGCCACACCAAACGCCAGAAACCTTTGCCGTCACTATGCAGCGCGTTTTAGATTTATCGCCTGACCGTCTGTCGGTATTTAACTATGCTCACTTACCTGCGCGCTTTGCCGCTCAACGTAAGATCAAAGACGAGCATTTACCTTCGCCAAAACAAAAACTCGAAATGCTGCACCAAACTATCGAGACCTTAACTGGCGCTGGTTACCAATATATCGGCATGGACCACTTTGCTAAACCCGATGACGAGTTAGCCAAGTTGCAGCGCGAAGGCAGACTGCACCGCAACTTCCAAGGTTATACCACCCAAGAAGAATGCGATTTGTTAGGTCTTGGCGTATCGTCCATCAGTCAGATTGGCGATTGCTATGCGCAAAACCAGAAAGATATCCGCCCTTACTATGAGGCCATAGATAAGGAAGGCCATGCTTTGTGGAAAGGTTGCAGCCTAAACCGTGACGATGAAATCCGCCGCGTCGTGATTAAACAGCTGATTTGCCACTTCGAACTGGATATGGCGAAAATTGATGAGAAACTGGGGATTAACTTCGAAACCTATTTCGCTGAAGATCTTAAGTTAATGCAGACATTTATCGATGATAAGTTAGTTGAAATCGTCGACAGACAGATCACTATCAGCCCTACTGGCCGTTTATTGATCCGCAATATCTGTATGTGCTTCGATCTTTACTATCGTCAAAAAGCGCGTCAGCAACAGTTCTCACGCGTGATCTAAAGCGCCTATCGCAGCACTCGTAAACGCTCATAACAAATCCGACTCTAGAGTCGGATTTTTATTGATTGCAATTTTTAGTAACGACTCAGAGCTTATACCAATCGTATTAAATATCTGTTCATTCAGCGGGAGTTCAACGCGCTTTAGACAAGGCGAAGGCTTGAAGGCATAGTGGTGCTCTGTCGAAAGCCTTAAACGCAGTATAAAGCGCGTTGAAACCCGCCCCTTGGGAGCCACACAGGCATCCCACTCCCGTGTTGCATTGACTTAAAAGAGAATAACCATTTCTGCGTCAATGCGCCTCGGATTGAAATGCCTGTGAGGCTCTGAACTGATTAGATATTTAAATGTGATTGGTATTACTTATACCTTAGCGGCATACAGTACTTTGCGCTCACTGTCCGATAAAAATGCCATTTCAACGCCGTTACGTTGCACCTGCGCTAACTCAGCATCGGTTAACTTGAGTTCAGATTTGGCGATACGATACTCATGCTTAATATCGATAGCGCTCACACCGGGATCATCGGTATTTAGGCTTATCAACACGCCTGCATCCATAAAGGTTCTGAAAGGATGCTCAGCGTAAGAAGCGACTGTAGAAGTATGCAAGTTACTGGTTGGGCAAGATTCGATGCCAATACGGTGCTTAGCAAGATATTCCATCAGCTTAGGATCGTGAATCGCATTCACCCCATGACCAATTCGAGTTGCGCCAAGTTCTTGAATCGCTTGCCACATACTTTGTGAACCCGCAGCTTCACCGGCGTGAGCCGTAATCGCAAGGCCAGCATCACGAACACGTTTAAAGTGATCGTTAAATAACTCGCCAGGGAAGCCTAATTCATCGCCGGCTAAGTCCATAGCCACGAGATGTTGTTTATGGGCGAGTAAGCCTTCAAGTTCTTGAGTACAAGCAGCTTGACCAAATGAACGTGACATAATGCCAATCAAATTGATCTTCACGTTATAGTCTTTTAAGCCCGCTTTAACGCCGTCAACTACCGCCTCAACTACGCCTTCAATCGGTAACTTATGGTTCATCGCCATATAGTAAGGACTAAAACGTAACTCAGCGTAATCTAAGCCAGATAACGCCGCATCGGCAACGTTTTCATAGGCGACGCGTTTAACCGCATCCAAATCTGCGAGTACAGCAACCATCCAATCGAGCTTCTTTAAGAAGGCGACTAAGCTAGTTTCTTTCCCCTGAATTTGCACAAAAGGTGCGAGTGTCTCTAAAGAATCGGCAGGTAGCGCAATGCCGTGTTGGTGTCCTAGTTCCCAAATGGTATTTACCCGCACATTACCGTCTAGGTGACGATGCAGATCCACCAATGGAATGGATGTATCAATCATATTTAACCCCTATTTGAACTACCCAGCCAATGCTTTTGTTATTTGGTCGCGGGCGGATACTAAGTTTAACACGCATTTTCGGGGGCATTTATGCGCCAAACGCATTTAAATTCACATTCAGTCACAATTCTGCTTAATATCCATACAAGGAACGGCCGCATTCATCAGGCATAATGACTTCAATAACAACGAAAATATCAGAGATCTAACATGCATAAACTCTTAACCCCCAGTTTATTGATATGCGCATTAGGCGCCTGCAGTGCCACTCAAACCACAAAAAATATTCAAACCCCATCGTCACAGGCAATATCAGCAGCACAATCACAAGTTGAGCCAATCGCCCCAGCGCTGCAAGCGATTATCGACCAAAGCTGGCAATTACAACTCAGTGCGAGTCCTGAAATGGCTTACAGCATGGGCGATGCCAGTGCAGCAGGAAAATTAGCGGATCTCTCGCCAGTCGCGCTCGCTAAACTTAATCAAGGTCAAATCGCAGTACTAGCGCAGCTCAAAGCACTCGACCGCGGCAGCTTGAGTAAAGAAGATAAGATTAACGCTCAAATACTGGAAGATCAGATCCAAAACGATGTCGACCTATATCGCTTTAAGGATTATTACCTGCCCATTACCGCGGAAAGCGGCTTCCACGCTTATATCACCTCAATCGCACAGGGAAGATTCAACACCCTTGAGGATTACCGCAACTATATTGCCAAACTCAATGCACTCCCGACCTATTTCGCCCAGCAAACTCACTGGCTAAAACAAGGATTGGCCGAGGGAATAACGCCACCTAAAGTGACACTCACTGGTTTTGAAGACAGTATCAGTGCTTATATCGTCCCTGTTGAAAAGAGCAGTTATTTCAAACCTTTTACTCAATACCCCAGCTATTTCACTGAAGCACAAAAAACTCAGCTGACTCAAGAAGGCCGAGCCTTAGTCGAGCAGAAAGTCCTGCAGTTATACCAAAACTTCTATGATTTTATGACTAAAGAGTACATTCCCAATGCCCGGGAAAATATCGCGGCCAGTAGCTTACCTAACGGCGCAGAATTTTATGAGAATAGGGTACGTTACTACACGACCTTGAATATGACGTCGACGCAAGTGCATGAACTGGGCGTAAAAGAAGTACAACGTATCCGCCAAGAAATGGAACAAATCATCGCGTCAGTAGGTTTTAAAGGCAGCTTTGCCGACTTCTTACATTTCCTGCGGACCGATCCTCAGTTCTACACCACCAGTGCCGATCAGTTACTCAAAGAAGCGGCATTTATTGCCAAAAAAGCCGATGCCATGCTACCTAAGTACTTCGGCAAACTCCCACGCCAACCCTATGGTATAGCGCCAGTGCCTGCCGAAATTGCGCCGAAATACACCACAGGACGATATTCAGGATCGAACGGCGATGATGAACCCGGTTACTACTGGGTCAACACTTATGCATTGGATAAGCGCCCACTCTACGAGCTAGAAGCTTTAACTTTGCACGAAGCCGTACCCGGTCATCATCTGCAAATTTCACTCAACTCTGAGCTAACCTCACTCCCAGATTTCCGTCGTTATGGTTATATCTCTGCCTTTGGTGAAGGATGGGGGCTATATTGCGAATATTTAGGTTTAGAAGCGGGTTTCTACCAAGATCCATACAGTAACTTTGGTCGCTTAACCTATGAAATGTGGCGCGCGGCGCGTTTAGTCGTAGATACTGGCATGCACGCCCAAGGATGGAGTCGTCAACAAGCCATCGACTTTATGGCCAGCAATACCGCACTATCACTGCACAATGTCACTACCGAAATTGACCGCTATATTTCCTGGCCAGGACAAGCCTTGTCCTACAAGATTGGTGAGTTAACAATCAAACGATTACGTACCAAGGCAGAACAGGAACTCGGCGACAAATTTGATATTCGTGCCTTCCACGATGCTGTGCTCGAAAATGGCTCTGTACCTATGTCGATCCTCGAACAGCAAATCAATGATTTTATTGAAGCGAAAAAGGTGGCACGCTAAGTTAATGAAATTCATGGGAGTCGGTATTTTCAGACTCCCATGGTTGTCTGTTACACTCTAACAAACCATTCAAGCCAAATGATTTGCGACTGAGTATGAGCCAAGCCAAAGCGACATTTTCGACTGAACACGATTTAAATACCTCAGAGCAGCAAGCCTTCTGGCAAAGCGTTGTTCAAGACACGCTAGCCTCTGCCGACGGCGTCACGCTGGCCTATATGATGGTCAAACATCCCCAAGCGCATACCGCAATCGTTCTCAGCAGTGGCCGAGTCGAGTCCTATTTAAAGTATCAAGAATTGGTCTTCGACTTATACCAACAAGGTTACTCTGTTTATGCCATAGATCACCGTGGCCAAGGGCTGTCGGATCGTATGACAATCAATCCACACATGGGCCATGTGCGAAGATTCAATGATTATATTGATGATTTTGCACTATTTATGCAGAAGATAGTGTTACCACAAAACGACAAACAACTCATGCTACTTGGCCATTCAATGGGGGGCGCGATTGGCACTTTGTATCTCAAACAGCATCCCGATATTTTTACCGCCGCGGCATTTTCCGCACCCATGTATGGCATTAAATTACCTATGCCAAAAGCGTTCGTACGCTGGTTAGCCAGTAAACTCGATACCACACTCAATGGCGGCGAGCCTAATTATGTACTTGCAGGACAAAACTATAAACCTGTTCCATTCAAAGGGAATGAGCTAACTCACAGCCAGACCCGATACCAAGCCTACCGAGAATTGTATGATGCTGCCCCTAAGTTACAACTCGGTTCACCCACTAACCGTTGGTTGACTGAATCTTTAGATGCGGCAGATACTTGCGTACTGGCAACGGCACAAATTCGCACTCCGATACTGATACTGCAAGCGAGTGAAGATAAGATTGTTGATAATGCGGCCCAGAATCTCGCCGTGAGTACCCATTGCCAATTGAAAGTAATCGCTGGGGCTGCCCATGAGATTTTTATGGAAAAAGACGCCTGCCGAAACCAAGCCTTAAACTATGCTCTCGACTTCTTTAAACGCTACGCAGCAAAGGACGAGGACAAACAAGCTGGATAAAGTCCGCTTGGTTTAAGGCTCGGCTGAATAAATAGCCCTGATAGCCATCACAGCCAAGTTCAACAAAAGCTTGATATTGTTGGGATGATTCGACACCTTTGGCGACAACGCTCAAATTGAATTGCCGCGCAGAGGTAATAAGTACATTCACTTTTGTTGGCATTGTGGTTAATGAATCAATACAACTCATATCCAATTTAACCGCAACTAATGGCTGATTCGCTAAGCAGCTCAAGGCACTCAAGCCCGAACCGAAATGATCGAGGATGATGCCTACACCAGCTTCAACTAACTTAGAGACACGCTCATCCACAAACTGTGGTTGCATTAAAAATGCGGCCTCATTGAGCTCAATACCCAGTTGATTAGCACCAATACCATGCTCCTTAACCAACCCAACGAATGTATCAACAAAATCTGCCTGACCAAATGAGAATGCACTGATATTGAGAGTCAAAGGAGGCAAACTCCTTCCTTGAGCCCGCGATTTCTGAATAAACAGACACACCCGCTTAGCCACCCAAAGATCAAGCTCAGCAATAATTCCCCCTTGTTCTGCTAACGCCACAAATTCAGCTGGCGGAATAAACTCTCCATCAGCACGATACCAACGCGTGAGCACTTCAGCCGAGACAAGTTCACTGGTCGCATTGATCACAGGCTGGAACATTAACGTTAAGCTATCTTGTTGTAATGCGGTTTGTAATTCCTGTTGCAACAGCTCATCACGGCTCTGGCGAAAGTCCATTTCAGCATGGTAAAAAGCGCACCCAGCTTGACCTGCTTGCTTAGCGCTTAACGTTGCCAACTCGGCACGACGCATCACTAAAGCAGGATCTAAGGTTTCTATACTATCGAGTAAACAGATCCCCACACACGCGCTCAGCTCAAAGTGATGATGACCGTAATGGAATGGTCGAGCAATCACTTGCCTTAACTCACTCGCAAGGGCTAAAGCACGACGAGCAGCGGCTGACGCATCTGCCGCTAAATCTTTAGCAAGCAAAACGAAATTACCAGACTCTAATCGACCGACCGTTATATTTTCAGTGAAATAACTCGATAAACGGGCCGCGATTTGTGTTAACAAGCGCTCTAATTCATGGGAATGTAAAGTGGCAACCAATCCTAAGCGATCCACCTCAACGAGCAGCAATGCTCCCCATTGCCCCGAACTATTACCATGGGTTAAAAATTGCGATAAATGCCCCATAAAGACATCGGGCAACATCTTGCGACCGACAACCGATTGATCTACAAGCTCAGTAATTGCAGCATGGTTCTTCGCGCTTTCTGACACATCCATATGAATGCCTATCATGCGAGTCGGGCGCCCTTGGGGATCCCAATCAACTAACATACCGCGGTCTAACACCCACACATAATGGCCATCTCTATGCCGTAAGCGGTGAACACTTTCAAATTCTTTACTCTTTCCGCTAACGTATTCCTGCAAAGCATCTAACACAATCTGCTTATCATCGGGATGTAGCCGCGTCTCCCATGTCTGGAATACTCCAGCCAATTCATCAGGCTCATAACCAATCATCTCTTTCCAGCGATCAGAAAGAAAAACCTCCCCAGTACTAATACCCCAATCCCAAATACCGTTACGCGAACCTTCCACAGCAAATAACCAACGCAATTCACTGTCATTCAGCTGTTTAACTGCCCGACTTAAACGCTCATGTGCCTGCTGCAAACTAGCTTGCAAAGATAAAACTTCAGATGAACTCCAAGGTATCGATGTCGAAAAGGAAGAAGTACCAACCTGCTTAGCTGCCTCGCTCAACATTTGGAATGGGCGGATCAACAGGAAATATAAAATAAAGGTAAAGCCAATCAGCAATAATCCGCCAAGGCCCCAAACCCGCATAAAACGTTGCTGCAACTTAGCAGAAGCTTCGGCAACTAAAGGGGCTAAATCGGCTTCAAGATAAATCAAATCAACAGCCCCACCATACTGGGGAAGAACGGGATAATATGCTTGAATAGTTAAACGCTCGAGATTAACGAGTATCTGCGGAAGAAAAGCTTGAACCACAGATCGGTGAAGGTCTACATCATAACCATCGATGACTTGAGTCGCATTACTATCACGCCACACAGTATGATTAGCAAAACGAATACGGCTTTCAGCATCAACCAAGATATACACCATAGTGCCCATATCCAGCGCAGCTAAGGAAACTTCCTGCTCAATCCGCTCCACATCCTGTAAAGCTTGCGCCGATTGAACCACATTCTGCATGCGGAACAACTGTTGCTTTATCAAAGCCGACTGTCGCTGCGCAAGTTCAGCCCTAACTTGGTCACTTTCGAACAGGTACTCGCCTATGACCAACACTAAATATAGGGTCAGCATACAAAGAGGAAGCAGTACCGCGAGCGAAAGCTTACGAAGCATAGGCAACAGATGGCCGTTAACAAAAAAATTAATATTTTTGTATGCTAACGGGAAACTAACCACTAAGCAAAAGGACTTATCAAACTAAGCGAGATCTTCATGTAAATAATCAACTTAGAGTATAATACCAATTATATTAATTATGTGATCTAATTGGTCATCAGTTTTTAATCATACAAAATATGAATCATCCCCACATCGCAGCCTTAGTAAAATCGGAGAAAAGTGCACGCAAACGTATGCGCTATCTTGCCTTACTCCATTTCACTGAAGGTCATTCTCGTACCGCCATCGCAAGCATGCTTAAGGTCAGTAGAACCAGTGTCAATCGCTGGGTCACCGCCTATTTAACCCATGGGCTGACTGGCCTT
>NZ_JAKKRH010000018.1:0-105230 GCF_025654465.1 Shewanella sp. SM101 | reverse complement strand
TGGTGTGCCACCCTGGCGTTCTAGTTTTAACTGTCTCACCCATTTATCCATAGTGGACTTACCTACGTTCATCGCCTTTGCAGCTTCGATGATGCTATGGTTTTTATCGAGGACTAATTGGGCTGCTTCAAGTTTGAATTCAGCACTAAATGTTTTTCTGGTTGTCGATCTCATGTGTTCACCTAAAGTCATCTACGAGGTAATAATATCACCTCTATTTAGGTGGCCAAAATTAGTGTGCCACTACAGGCTTATACACTAAATATCTTAAGGATTTTACGGCGGGTGATGTGATCTTAAGTCATGAGCGAATGCTGGAATTTATTAATGACCTGACAACGCAAGGTTGGTTATTGGCTAATTTCACTTGGGACTATTGGTATAACAACAGTTACTTAGTCGATAAACCTGCCTATATTCGTGATGCGAGCATCGCACAATGTAAGTTGCTGCTAACCGCCATGACGCGACTCGAGGTTTTTAGCCCCGGCGTGTTAGAAAATATGCGTCGCCAAGGGGTGTTACTGGCTATTGTTGAGCGGTTACAAAGCTTAAAAGTGCCTAAGTCGAGTACTCATTTTGAGTTTATCAGCCGTTAGCACTGGGCTTTAATGGATTGTTATCTAATCGTTTGTCTTACTCTTTAGTCTAATAAAGTGCTTTTTTACTTGTGACATGATCCGTGGATTGGTTAGTTTGGACCTCGCTAACCATAATAATAAATGCACGGAGGCCTTAATGTCAGTTCCTACAAGCCAAGTTATAAGCCCGCTAAATGCTAGCGAGTTTAGAGGCGAGTCATCACCGAAACTCGTTGAGAAGACCATAGGTCAATATCTTGATGAGATTGCGGCAACGTATCCCGACCAATTAGCTGTCGTCGTACACCATCAACATATCCGCTGGAATTACCGCCAATATCTTGCCCAAATCGATGCGCTCGCCACAGGACTATTAAAACTCGGCATTAAGTCTGGTGATAGGGTAGGGATTTGGTCGCCTAATAATATCGAGTGGTGTTTAACCCAATATGCGACCGCTAAAATTGGCGCCATCATGGTGTGTATTAATCCTGCGTATCGTCCTGAAGAGTTGCAATACGCGCTGAGTAACGTGGGTTGTCGCGCGGTAATTTGTGCTGATAAGTTTAAATCCAGCAATTATCTTGAGATGCTATATGAATTGGCGCCTGAGCTAACTTTTTGCCCAACGGGTAAATTACAAGCTAAAGCCGTACCTGAGCTTGAATTTGTGATCCGTATGGGCGCAGAGAAATCCGTCGGTATGCTGAATTTTGATGACTTGATCGTTGATGTGACCGCCGCTGACAGGATAATGCTCGAGAGGATTGCTAAGGAATTAAGCCCATACGATGCGATTAATATCCAGTTTACCTCTGGCACGACGGGCAGCCCGAAAGGTGCGACCCTATCCCATCATAACATATTGAATAATGGCTATTTAGTCGCAGAGGCGATGAAGTTTACCTATCACGATAAACTCTGTATTCCAGTGCCTTTATACCATTGTTTTGGCATGGTACTCGGCAGTTTAGTCTGCTTAGCTAAAGGCGCAACTGCTGTGTTCCCCGGTGAATCCTTTGATCCACTGACGACATTGCAAGTGATTGAGCAAGAGCGTTGCACCGCTTTGCATGGCGTACCGACCATGTTTATTGCCGAGTTGGAACACCCAGAATTTGCTCGTTTTGATTTGAGTTCCTTACGTACCGGCGTGATGGCGGGGGCAACTTGTCCTGAAGAAGTGATGCGACGTGTACAAAACCTGATGTATATGAAGGAAGTGCTGATTGGCTATGGTCAGACCGAATGCAGTCCGCTCAATCACATTACTGAAATCGACTCACCCGTAGAGAAACGCGTTCTCACCGTTGGCCGTGCTTTACCCCATACCGAAGTGAAAATTGTCGATGAATTTGGCGAAGTGCTGCCAATTAATCAACCCGGCGAAGTCTGTAGTCGCGGTTACTGCATTATGCAGTGTTATTGGAATGATCCTGAGAAAACGGCGGCAACCATAGACAGTCAAGGCTGGCTACATTCGGGCGATATTGGCCAAATGGATGAGCAAGGTTATGTGCAAATTGTGGGGCGCATTAAAGATATGATTATTCGCGGCGGCGAGAATATTTATCCCCGTGAGATTGAAGAGAAACTTTACACCCATAAAGATGTGCAGGATGCGGCGGTCTTTGGCGTTCAAAGCGATAAATACGGCGAGGAAGTGTGTGCTTGGATCAAAGTCCGCTCAGGAGCCGTGATTACAGAGGCTGATATTCGTCATTTTCTCACCGAGAAGTTCGCCTACTTTAAAGTGCCGCGTTATATCAAGTTTGTGGATCAGTATCCAATGACAGTGACGGGAAAGATTCAGAAATTCAAAATGCGTGAGCTGATGTATCAAGAGTTATATGAAGATATTAATGCTTAAGTCATTTGGCTTTGAGTTGATTAATACTATTGATATTTGACTTCCAAGCCGCGTAATGCGGCTTGAATTTTATTCAGTCTAACTATTTCGGTTAGCAGATAAACGAACAAGCTAATTGGCTAATGAAAAAGTTGGCGAGTCATACCATCAAGTCAAGCTGCATGTTGAGTTAGCTTTCGCTGCTAATGTCGTTATTCTAATTGTAACAAAACTTCACTTCCCCGCTGTGGCTTGATGGCTATACTAAAACTAGTCATAAAATCTAACCAATCATAAAATCTCGGCAGATAAAAACGAAAGCGTTAAGTTGTCGATGATGTAGTCGTAAATCCATGTAGGCAAAGGAGTACTAAATGGTTCGATGGCGTTCAATGCTCCTTGTGTATTGTCTTTCCTTTATGGGATTGAGCGTAGCTAAAGCGGATACCTTAATGCTCACTTCTTTACTTTGGCCGCCTTATTCAGGAGAGCAATTAACGGAGCAGGGTGCCAGTATTGCCGTGGTACGGGCGGCGCTGAACGTTATGGGACACCAATTAGACGTGGATTTCTATCCGTGGAGCCGCGCTGTCAAACTTACGACTATGCCGAACTCTGACTACATAGGTTATTTTCCTGAATACTATGTAGAGACAGAAAAGTTTATCTTTTCAAAACCGATTGGCGAAAGTCCATTGGGGCTGGTGGAGCAAAAGTCCCATCCAGTAAGTTGGAATTATATTGAAGATCTTAATCGCTATACCTTAGGTGTGGTGAAAGATTATGTGAATACTCAGGCCTTAGATCGCATGATCGTTTCCGGTGTACAGCGGACTGAAGCTGTGACTTCGGATGAGTATAATGTCAAAAAAGTTGCCGCAGGTCGGATTGATGCCGCGGTGATTGATGTCAACGTTCTGCACTATTTACTCAAGCAAAAGCCCTTACAGCCGCTGGCGACAAAGTTGCAAATCAATCGGCAAATTCTGGCGAATAAGCAGCTCTATATCGCGTTTCGTAATACAGAAGAGGGACGGCGTTGGCGAGATATTGTTGACCAAGGTTTAGCGCAGGTGGACGTAGAAACCATTATTGGAGAGCTACTTTATCGTGAAGACTAATGTAGGGTTTTAGGATAGTTTATTCTTTGTTTTACTCGCTGTTTTTCCGCCTATTTCCCCGTAAAGTCACTTCTGATATGCAGTTTGTCATCATTTTGTCTTTGTTCACTATTAGTATCACTTTAACGGCATGAGTTGTTCTCTCATTTTATTGATTAAGGTGACATGAAGAAACTTCCTTTTGAGCTTCCATTTGAGTTAGATACGCTGCAGCAACTCATTGATACTCATAATCTTAAGTTAGATTATCAGATCCTTGCCGACATTCCATTCCGCCAAGAGCATTTCCCCCTTTACAGTGTTGAGTTAGGTGGTACAGATACGCCTTGTCCGACAGTACTCTTTGTGGGGGGCGTGCATGGGGTTGAGCGTATTGGATCTCAAGTTATTTTGGCATTGTTAAACAGTTTATTGCAGCGGCTTGTTTGGGATAAACACCTACAACAGATGCTAACGGGCCTGCGGTTAGCTTTTGTACCTGTAGTGAATCCTGTTGGGTTATTCATGGGAACGCGGGGCAATGGTAATCAAGTGGATTTGATGCGTAACGCTCCGATAGAATCCCGTGAAAAAGTGTCCTTTATGGTGGGAGGACAGCGTATATCGTCACGGCTGCCCTGGTATCGCGGTATTGGGGGAATGGAGCTGGAAACTGCGGGCTTAGTTGCCTATGTACAACAACTGTTGAGTCGCAGCACAAGTTTGATTTCGCTCGATGCCCACTCGGGATTTGGCTTGAGTGATCATATCTGGTTCCCCTACGCCCATACCCGTACCGCCTTCGAAAATGCCAATTATATTTTTCATCTAAAACAATTATTTGAACAGAGTTATCCCCATCACGGCCATTATCGGTTGGCGCCGCAGAGCCAGTTTTATCGCACTCATGGTGATATTTGGGATTATCTCTATCGCCAGCACCAAGTGGCAGATCCTTCTGCTCAGGTGCCATTTTTACCTTTGACATTAGAGATGGGATCTTGGGCATGGATAAAGAAGAATCCTAGACAAATATTTAATTTTGCTGGCTTTTTTAATCCACAAAAAACACATCGTCACCACAGGATTTTACGCAGGCATACAGTACTCATGCAATTTATGATGGAAGCGGCCTATGCCCAATCGTTAGAGCAGTTAACACCTGAACGTTTGACTGAGCTGACAGAGTGCGCACGGCATTATTGGTATCGGGAGTCTCAGTCATGACCACTTGGGTGTTATTAAGGGGATTAATGCGTGATCAGCGCCATTGGAATGGTTTCGATCAGCGTCTGCGACAAAAGGGATTGCGAGTGCTGACACCGGATCTTCCGGGCAATGGGACGCTATCCCACGAATTAAGTCCGCTTAAGATTGCCGATTATGCCCATGCCGTGTGGCAGCAATTGGATGAGCAGGTACAGGAAGGGGAGACTATTTATCTCCTCGGCTTGTCTATGGGCGGTATGTTGGCGTTGGAAATGGCATGCCAGCGACCTTGGCAGATAAGGCATGCCTTTGTATTAAACAGCAGTGCGGCGAATTTATCGTCTTGGTATCAAAGATTTAACCCGCTGAATGCATTGAAGGCTTTTTTCATGCGGGCTCGGGGTAACGCTTTACATCCAATCGAGTCGACTATAGTGCGTTTAACCAGTTTTCGTCATCGGCGAGACCGAGATTTAATTGTCAAGTGGAGTGAGTTTCGCCGCGATACCACACCAAGTAGACGCAATGTATGGCGACAACTTTGGGCGGCTTTTCAATACCAATGTCCATTGACAGTAGAAGTGCCGATAACTGTGCTCTGCGGTGACCGTGATGCGCTGGTGAGTATGGCATCGAGTAAGGCGTTAGCACGGCATTTTTACACCGATTTGATTGTACTCGCGTATTGTGGTCACGATGCCGCTATAGATGCATCCGCAAAACTGGCGCATTATCTGTTGGACATTGTGGGGGCGACTAAGCCGCAAGTGCAGTTTTCTGTGGATAGTGAGCCTGCCAATACTCAATATGATTGCAACGATTTATTGGAGGAAGAAATAGCCTTAAACGAAGCGATATTTGCTGTATGGGATGACAAAGCGCTATCCACTCTTGAAACCAAATAATCGAGAGTGAATAGCGCAGTTAACGCATTGTCTTATTAAGCTTTAGCCACTACGGTTTGGCCTATCGGTGTGAGGCTGAGTAAAGCCAACTTAAGATGCTGTATCCCAAAGGGAATACCGATAATCGTCACAAAACAAGCTAAGGCGTGGAGCAAATGCCCTATGACTAACCAGATCCCAAACAGTAAGAACCAAATGATATTTCCTACCATGCCTAATGCACCTGTGCCCAAGTCTTCACGTCCAGTTAAGTGGCGACGGTTCATTTGTTCTTGGCCGAAGGGCCAAAAGGTCATTTCGCCGATAACAAAACAGGCGCGGCCGAAGGGAATACCAATGATACTGATAAAACACAGGACACCTGCGAGCCACCAAGCGAGTCCCATCACAAATCCGCCGAGTACAAACCAAGCTATGTTGAATATTAAGCGTAATACAGCCATTGAAAGCTCCTTATGTTTACCCTGTTAGCCTTTATCGTTAGCTTCGATAAATTGAATATATGTCAATGTCTAAGCGATAACTATGCCAACTATTTAAATTGTTCATAATCAATTGGTTAATTATATGTATTCGAGATTCATGTGTCATTTTCACTAGTTTTTCGCCAAATTGATAATTTCTTAAGGGCGTAACAGGAAGGGCGGAGTTACACTAGCCTTCCCTTAACTGGCTTAAAAACCAGAGAATTTAATCGTTTGAGTAGCTTGATGTTTGCAAATTCCCCTGTCGAACCATTTGCCTTTGCTGGCAGAGACATATTCCTAAAACGTGATGATTTACTGCATCCGGCGTTTAGTGGCAATAAAGCTCGCAAATTCGGCTATTTTTTAGATCATGAGTTTGCAGGCATCAGCAAGGTGATAGGTCATGGCTCGCCATTAGCTAACTCACTGTATTCATTGTCAACATTAGCGAAGATGAAAGGCTGGCAATGTGATTTTTATGTAGATCATATTGCCAGTCAAGTGGTTAAACATCCTACGGGCAATTACGCTGCCGCTTTAGCGAATGGCGCTAATATTATCGATTTAAGTGTGTTAATAGCACAAAAGCAGGCGTGCACTCAGTCGCAATCTGAACCTCACGTTTTGTCAAATCTTAATGCTAGGCCTGACCCTACAGCGCAAGTGGGCGATGTGCGACTGAGTTGCCAAGATTATATCGAGGCTCAAGTATTCGTGAATGAGCCGACGGCGCTTTTTATCCCTGAGGGGGGTCGTTGTGCTTACGCTGAATACGGGGTAAATAGATTGGCGCAAGAGATAGTACAGTTTGCGAAGGCGAATGGATTGGTTGATTTAACGGTGTTTTTACCTTCGGGGACGGGAACGACAGCGTTATTTTTAAATCAGTATTTTATCCGTCAGCAAACGGATATTCGCGTCGTGACTTGTGCCGTTGTCGGTGGCGATGATTATTTGCGCTTGCAATTTTTGTTGCTTAATACCAATACCAGTGAGCATCCACAGATTGTTAATGTCGGCAAGAAATATCATTTTGGTAAACTTTATCCGGAATTTTATGCCATGTGGCAGCGGGTCTGCGCCTCAGGCGTGCAGTTTGAATTACTCTACGATCCCTTAGGTTTTATTGTGCTTGAGGAATATTTACAAGGCGGTGGCTCTCGTCCTGTGATGTATATCCACCAAGGTGGCTTACTCGGGAACGAGACCATGTTGCCACGTTATCAGCGTAAATTTGGGCAAAGTGGCTCATCCTGTGCCTCTGAGCATTGACTTAGTGACGCTAAGACATAATATGTTTGAAGCTATGTAATGCTAAGTTAAGCTGATGATTTGGAACGATGGGGAATATTAATGACTGAAGCGGAATATCTCGCCAATTACAATCCTAAGGTTTTTAAGGCTCAGCTACTGACAGTAGATGCTGTATTGTTTACCTATCACGATCAGCAGCTTAAAGTACTCCTAGTACAACGCTCAAATCATCCATTTTTAGGTTTATGGGGATTACCTGGAGGGTTTATCGATGAAAATTGCGATCAATCCCTTGAGCAAACTGTATTACGTAAACTGCATGAGAAAACCGCAGTAGTGCCACCTTATATTGAGCAGCTATGCACTGTGGGTAATCGTGGTCGCGATGTAAGAGGCTGGTCTGTGACTGTGTGTTATACCGCCTTGATGAGTTATCAAGCTTGCCAAATTCAGATTGATTCAGTGAGTGATGTTAAGTGGTGGCCATTAGCAGATGTGTTGCAGATGCCCTTGGCGTTTGATCATCTGCAGTTAATTGAGCAAGCGCGGGAACGCTTAACACAAAAAGCCTTATATTCTTTAGTACCAGGATTTGCACTGTCTGAACCTTTTACCTTGCCAGAACTGCAGCATGTACATGAGGTTTTACTGGGCAAGCCTATCCAAGGTAAATCTTTTCGTCGGCGGGTTGAACAGGCCGATTTATTGATCGATACGGGATTAAAGCGCACCGAACGTGGTCGTCCTGCTAATTTATACCGCTTGAAACCCAATACCGCATCGTATCGCTTCTTAAGAAATTTAGAATGTTGATCACAGTGAATGTGGATTTAAGCAAGATATTCGCCTTGCTCAATATGAGTTACGGCGACTGGTTATGCCTTATTCATGGTGACTTTGAATCAGTAAAGGCTGTTTAATTACTGATTTTGCCTTAATGTCTCCGGTTCTTGTATTACTCGATACCCATATTGTAGCTTCTTAGTTGTCGCACCCACCAATAGTGTCTAAAGGACACTATATGTCATTTAAGCATAACATTTTAGGTTGCGGCGTCTGAAATAGTCTAAAAATCAACTTTACATAATAATGTCTTTAAGACACTATTGTTCATGTAGACAACAAGGGCGTCGTCAATTTCGGCAATCTTGCCACAGACAGGAGGTTACTATGTCCCAACGTATTCAAACGTCTCAAGATGCTTCTCACGCTCAATGTTCGCAAGCCGATTTTTATCGGTTACCCGCAGCTAGCGATGAGACTCACTACCGTTTATTTCAATTTGGTGCGGGGGAAAACCATGTTCAACTACTGGTTCCTCCAGCGAAACGCGTCACAGTTTTCTTCGGTTATTGTGGCGATCATTCCATCATGCAACTCTTGTTGTTAACTGATGCATTGCGTCGCAGTGGTGCCGAGCAAATTGATCTGCTACTGCCTTATATGCCGGGCGCTCGCCAAGATAGGGTGTGTAATGCCGGTGAGGCCTTGTCGATAAAAGTCTATGCTAGCCTGATTAATCAGCAGCAATATGCTTCAGTCAGCGTTTTTGACCCGCACAGCGATGTCACAGCCGCATTGTTAGAACGGGTTCAAGTAATTGATAACAAAAGTTTTGTCGCCGCGATCGCAGCCCAATTATCGGGTGAGCTAGTGTTAGTCTCGCCCGATGCGGGGGCGAATAAAAAAGTATTCGGCTTAGCTAAAGCGTTACAGGGAATGCCGGTGATCAGGGCCGATAAACATCGTGATGTGGTCAATGGGCATATTATCGCTACCGAAGTGTTCTGTGATGACTTATCGGGTAAAACCTGCTTAATCGTTGACGACATTTGCGCGGGTGGCAGAACCTTTATTGAACTTGCCATCAAATTAAAGCAAAAGGGTGCCCAAAGCGTTATTTTGATCGTGTCACATTATGAAGATAAGGCCAGCGAGTTGGTACTGCGAGAGTCGGGCATAGACAGATTATTTTGTACCGATAGTTTAGGTGTCCCCACACATATTTCGAGCGAGTTCTGTCATTGCCATGCTGTTTTGAGTTATATGAATCATTAAGGAAAATATTATGTACTTGAATCCTGTTACCGCCATTGATGGCTACAAAGTCGACCACCGTCGTCAATATCCCGATAATACTCAGGTGATTTTTAGTAACCTGACTGCCCGTAAATCCCGTCGTGGTTACACTGACCAAATGGTGTTTTTTGGCTTGCAATATTTTATCAAGCATTTCTTGATTGACAGTTGGAACCGTGATTTCTTTCAACAACCCAAAGATCAGGTCATTCGTCAATTCTCCCGCCGTATCAATAACTATCTCGGGCCGAATAATGTTGGCACTCAGCATATTGAGGAGTTGCATGATTTAGGCTATTTACCAATTAAAATTATGGCATTACCTGAAGGCTCAGTGTATCCATTAAAAGTGCCTTGCTTGATTTTGTACAATACCGATGAGCGGTTCTTTTGGTTGACCAATTATCTCGAAACCATCCTTTCCGCTAATGTGTGGGGTATGTGTACCAGTGCTACTACCGCGCTGCAATACCGCAAAATATTTGAGACTTACGCGCTAGAAACCGATGGTGACATCGCTTTTGTTGATTGGCAGGGTCACGATTTTAGTTTCCGTGGCATGTATGGTGCAGAGGCCGCGATCATGAGCGGCGCCGCACATTTACTCAGTTTTACTGGGACTGATACCATACCCTCCATTGATTTTCTTGAGCAATATTACCTTGCCGATAGTGATAAAGAACTTGTCGGTGGTAGTGTGCCCGCAACGGAGCACAGTGTCATGTGCGCGGGTGGCATGGAGAATGAATTAGAGACGTTCCGCCGTTTGATTGAAGATATTTACCCAACGGGCATTGTCAGCATTGTTTCAGATTCTTGGGATTTTTGGCAGGTGATGACAGAATTCACCTTAGCGTTAAAAGACCGCATTCTTGCCCGCGATGGCAAAGTGGTGTTTAGGCCTGATACGGGTTGCCCTGTGAAGATCATTTGTGGCGATCCACAAGCACCAATTGGGAGTCCCGAATATAAAGGCGCTATTGAGTGTCTGTGGGACGTCTTTGGGGGTAGCACAACTGCCAAAGGTTACAAAGCGCTGAATAGCCATGTTGGACTGATCTATGGCGATTCAATCACCATTGAACGGGCTGAAGCTATTTGTGCTGGTTTAAAGGCTAAAGGTTTTGCGTCAACCAATATTGTGTTTGGGATAGGCAGTTTTACCTATCAACACGTGACCCGAGATACTGACGGTTATGCCGTGAAAGCGACCTTTGCGAAAGTTGATGGTAAAGACAGAGAAATATTTAAAGATCCTAAAACTGATGATGGCACTAAAAAATCCGCTAAGGGTTTAGTAGCGGTATTTAAAGATGAGCAGGGTCAATTTTATCTTAAAGATCAAGCCAGCTGGCAAGATGTCAACAATTGCGAGTTTGTTCCCGTATTTGCCGATGGTGAACTATTAACGGAATATTCTTTAGCAGATATTCGCGCAAGGTTGGCAGAGTCTAGAAGTTGAGCCTATCGATTTATGATTTTTAACGGCTATCGACAATAGCGAAGATAAAACTGGCAATGTGATTTCTATTAGGGTCATATTGTCAGTTAAGTTTTGAATTTATTTTAAGTCGCGTAAGTAAAACGCCCCATAAATAGTCAAATGCAAATACAAGCGATTAAGACAGTAACTGGTTCCGTTTAAGAATTTTATAGGTACGACGGCCCATGTTTTCGAGGTTTTTTAAATCTTTTAGGCTAGGCGCCACCTCACTAAATTGCCAATAACTGATTTCGGCATCTAACATTTCCAGCATTTTCTTCGAACAACCTAAACATTGTCCCTGGCACAGTTGTGCTTCTTCTAAATTGAGTGGAATAGTCTCTTTGATCTGGTTTATCAAGGTTTGCATGGCAATTTGAGTATTGGGTTTTGGCATAGATGATGTGCTGAACAGTATTCATGTGTATGAATATTAGCGGATGCTGCAATGGAAAGAGGTGATCTAACGCTGGATTTGACTCATTTGGTTCGGCAGGTATCTGTGTGAGAGAGATACAGCCTGAACCAAATGTGCTCGTCATAATGACGTAAAAAAGGATAGCGTGTTCGTGACATTCGGCTATCAGTCTACTTAAGTGCTCGGTACTGCGAAGATAATGGAAACCGATTAAATACACTTGAGTAAACGGGTACTGCGGTATTAATTTTTAACTTATCGTTTTACTTACTTTTTGACTTATTTGTTCGCGGACAATAACCATTTCATAAAGCTGATGGCTTCTGTACGTTTAGAAAAAGTCTGTCTGTTTTTACCTTGACGATCGGTAAAAGCAATTGAGGTTTTATTTACTGAGATTGAATCTACAGGGAAGTTCACTGTAATTTCATGTCCATTAATTTTGTATGACATATGCCACACTCCTTTTTGTTAATTCACCCATAGGTGAGATAGTTGTAACTATAAAATATCCTTAGCAATTGTGCGAAAGATTCGTTCTATTGAGTATCGAGGTTACCCCATCTTTGATTCATTAATCAAGAGATGCTTAATCGATAAATATTTCATGTTGTCGATTACGTCAATGGAATAACTCGATTCAACCAGTTGACCATAGCTTAATGACAATACTATGACAACAAGGAGAACGGTAAGTTCACAGACATAACCACATGATTTTAGTGATATCGAATGATTGAGCTTATGGGGTTTTGCTTGTAGTAGGCTTTCTTTATGAGGACCGAACTCTGATTGCTAAATATCAGGCTGGGTTAAAAAGGTAAACAACAAGGTGTATCTCAAAACGACGTGCAGTATATCAATAAAAATGGCTTATGCAAGTTTAATTTTTATTCGATGTCATTATTTATTTGCTAATGTTGAATTAAAGTGTATTTTTCGTGGCTATTCACTTGATTTAAAAGGTATAGTTATGTCTATTTATGGGTTGGTTTTTATTTTTGTGGTAATTGACTAAGGTTAATATTGCCGTTTTATAGGTAAATGTTATAAAAAATCCCACTAAAACAGGTCATTTTAATGGGATTAATCATAGTCATTTATGTAATGGAATTATTAAACTGAATTTATAAATGAATCTATGCGTTTGCTGTTGTTTAAAAACTCAGTCAAAAGGTTTAATAAATCAGTTCACCTATGGGATTGAGTAGCTTACTCAGACCTTTGGTAAAATGCAGCGGTGCATCTAATACTGTGTAGCATAAGCAACCGTTAATGGTTTTCGGTGAGTGATGATGTTGGCCGTCAAGCACGATAAAATCACCTGGCACATAGTCACCATTAAGATCGGAAAACTCTCCGGCTAGCAATAGTGTTAGTTCATAACCTTTATGGGTATGTTGGGGGATTTCACCTTGGGCATCTATATGCAATAGGCTAGCGCGGGTGTTCGTTTCGTCGACATCAAAACGCATGCGACTGACTTTGCCTAATATTTGCCATGGACGGGCCAAATGCTGACGAAACACCGAGGGCACAGTGTAATGCTGTTGCTTTATGTCGACATCGATAGGGGCGTTATTAGGCACATTTGTCGCTGCCGGTATAGTCATGATTTGCGCCATCATAGCGTTAATGTCCAATGCCGATTCTTGATTGTCGCCAGAGTGTTGCACCTTAACATACTCTCTGTGCATCAACTCTTCGCCCGTATCATTTGCAGCATGACCGCCATCAGGATTTAATGCTAAATTTGCAGCTTGTTCTGTGAATAGGGCAAGCTGCTCACGACAAGCCTCACATAGGGCGCAGTGTGCGGATATTGCTATCGCCATTGATAAAGGTAAGTTCCCATTAGCATGGCTGACGAGTAATTCTTGTTGGGGATGATGTTTAATCATTGTGTGTCTCCAAGAAGCTTTTCAACTTTTCTAGCCCTAATCTTAAACGGGACTTTATGGTCCCTATCGGTACCTTTAGGGCATCGGCTAGCTCTTGTTGAGTGAGTTCTTGCATGTAAATGCCTTGCACAACTTGTCTTTGTGCTATGGGAAGGGCATCAAGATGTTGGAGTAATTTAGCTGTCAACTTGTGATCAGTGAGTGTGTCCAGAGCCATGGTCGCATCACACAGCGGCCAAATATCATCACCGAAAGTATCTTCTCTATTGTGTTGTACCCGTCTAAGCATATCGAAACATTGATTACGCATGATGGTAAACACCCAAGTTGTCACTGACCCTTTTTCTGCATTATATAGATGAGCCTTAGTCCAAACGCTGGTCATGGTTTCTTGTACTAAATCCATCGCCAACCCTTGTTGATTCAGTCTTTGTAAACCAAAGGCTCGGATCTTGGGCATGAAATGCTGAAATAAGTGACCAAAGGCGGCTCTGTCTCGGTTGTCTGCTACTTGTAGCATAAACGTGATTAAAGCATCCGCTTGAGGCTCGCAGGTTTGGGAAGCTGGAATTTCGTTATCCATAGCCGAATTAGTCAGAGACGTGATTGGGACATGATACCGAGTTTGCCTGCTTTGTGATTGAATATTTTCCATTATTTTCGCTCTTATCCCAGTCGTGAGTGCTGAGTGTGATATCAGTAACGACAAAATTGAGAAGTGTGTTGTACTTCTGAGCCCAGTTTTGCTGTCAAACTTTCAATCAATACGAAGTGGCTTAAATAAAGGATCATTCACAGTATTATTTAATGACGGCCCGCAATAGATCTCGGGTCATAATATGATCTAAGGCATTAATGCAGGTGTACTTTTCGGATGCTTGTACGGGTAATATTTCTAGCCAGCGCTGGCAGACCCAAGCGATATCATCGAACTGTTCTGTTTGGTAGTGCTTGAGATGTTGCGGATATTCCTTAAGAATGTTTTGTAACATTTGACTCAAGTAACGTTCATCGGTCGCAATACGTACAGCAGGCCAATTGTCGATTAAACTGACGTCTCCGCGCTTTAAACCATCAGCTTCGACACTGATTTTATCAAGTTTAAAGCGTTTTGAACCTTGAATACTGATCCCTAATAGTCCGTCTGGTAAGGTTTCAAAATCAATAATATGCACTAAGGTGCCTATGGGCTGAATGGTTTTACCATCCTCTTCAAGCATACATAAGCCAAAGCCTTGGCCTGACTTTAATGATTCGGCGACCAAGCGTTTATATCTAGGTTCAAATACCCGCAGTTGTGTGTAACCTTCGGGCAATAAACAAATGGGTAATGGAAAAAGAGGTAATTTCATCGTGGCCTCTGGTGAACTTATGTTCCTATCATTACGTACCATAATGGCAGTTCGATCAGTAAAATTATTCAACAGTAGTTTACCCATAGTGAGAGGATGGCATGAAATTAAATCCATTTGAGAAAAAGATCGTTCAGCATCCATTACGTTTTTGGCTACAAAATCATCTCGAAGCGCCCTTATTGACCTCTATGATGCCAAAACCTATGGCTTTGTGCGAACGCGCATTAGAAATAGGTTGTGGGTTTGGTAACGGCATTCAGTTGATCCGCGAACATTTTGGCGCGGGACATATCACGGCCGTGGATATCGATCCTGAAATGGTTGCCTCCGCACAATCCTGTTGGCAATCTCGGCCGCAAGGGTTAAAAGGGCTGAGTTTCTCGGTTGCTGATGCAACATGTTTACCCTTTGCCGATAGCGAGTTTGATATGGTGTTTGATTTTGCCGTATTCCACCATATTCCAGAGTGGCAAGCGGCCATTAAGGAAGTTGCAAGGGTGCTGAAACCGAACGGACACTTTGTGATAGAGGATTTATATCGTGCCGCAATTTGTAATCCATTGAGCCGACGCTTATTTGAGCATCCACAGCAGAATCGCTTTAATCATAGTGAGTTGTTAACGGTATTGCGCCAGCTGGGATTTGAGATTGTCCGCGATAGAAATGCCTTTAATCTTGCGGGTATGGTGCTCGCCCAGAAAATATTGCGTTAGGTGTTAGAGTTGATGCTTAACCTAAATTGAATCGTTAGGATTAAATGATTGCGTTAGCACTAAGACCAAATATTAGCAATGCCGCGTATTATCTGAAAATATTAGCTTAGGGATGCAGATATCTGAGATGCGCTAAACGAAGTTTATGGCCGAACTTTGCGAGAGTGGTTGTAATTTTTAGATAAAATAGACTCTCAGCATGGTTCTTCATGGGAGTTTACCGCTATAATTTGAGCTAATCCGTCGCATGTGGGGAAAGGATTTTCCTCAAGAGTAGAGAAGCAGCATTATGGCAAACGTACTTGCAACCGTAGATCAGCGTACCAAACTCGTTGGTGAGAACCGACTTGAGTTGTTGCTCTTTAGCATTAATTCCACGCAGTTATTTGCCATTAACGTCTTTAAAGTCAAAGAAGTTGTCAAGCTTCCTCCCTTGAATGCGATGCCGGGTAGTCATCCGCATATTTCTGGTGTTGCTAATATTCGCGGAATTTCTATCCCCGTGATTGATTTACGTTCGGCCATAGGGTTTAAGCCCGTGCCGCCTAACGAAGATGCCAATATGATCATCACAGAATATAACCGCAGTGTGCAGGGTTTCTTAGTCGGTAAGGTTGAACACATTATCAACATGACTTGGAGCGATATTATGCCACCGCCGAAAACGGCTGGGCGTAATAATTATCTAACGGCAATTACTCGCATAGAGCATCAAGGTCAGTCGCAGTTAGTGTCTATTATCGACGTAGAAAAAGTCTTGGCGGAGATAATTCACTACGATATCCGTTTATCTGAAGGTGTACTCGACGAAACCTTAGTCCATGAAATGCCAGGCAGAAAAATCCTGATTGTGGATGATTCATCGACCGCCAGACGTCAAGTGCGTGAAACGTTAGGCCAACTGGGAATCGAAATTATTGAGGCATCTGATGGCTTACAAGCGCTGACGTTATTGCAGAAATGGCGTGATGAAGGTAAACAAGTTGCCAAAGAATTATTGATGATGATTACCGATGCCGAAATGCCCGAAATGGACGGTTATAAGCTCACTTCTGAAGTGCGTAGCGATAAAGCTATGTCGGATTTATTCATCACCTTAAATACTTCGTTGAGTGGCAGTTTTAACCATGCCATGGTTGAAAAAGTGGGCTGTGATAAGTTTATTTCTAAGTTCCAACCGGATTTGCTGGTGGAAGTGGTGCAAGAAAGATTAAGACAAGTGATCAATCACTGATCGCATTTTGAGATACGAACTATCGGTGATTGACCTTGAGTCGATCATCGATAGGTTCAGCGCTTTGAATGAACGCTTTAATAACAGTTTTTAATACGGTTTTTGAATCACATTCTTTTAACTGCTACCTTTTCAATTGCTTTTCTGCAAACATCTGCTGACCCACTACCTGTAACACGCTCGATTATAACGCTAATTCGGCTGCTACATCGTGTAATACTTGGCGCTTCATTTCTTTGGCGGCGGCGATATGGATACGGGCGAGCCTTAAGGCATAGTTGAATCTTGCTCGACCGACGAGGCGCACAAGTTCGGCAAAAAACTGTGGATCTAAAGTGAATTGCGTCGAATAGTATTGGATAGCGGCATTGACTGAATTAAAAGTCACGCCATCGAATTCAAAACCTGCGTTATAACCTTGGTCGTCAATTTCTTCGCCCTCTAATACCAGTGGCCAACTGGGCGCATTGATACGGTCGCGGGCAATTTGGTACATCATCCAAGCACTTTTTTTAAAACCTTCAAACACTTTGCAGGAGAATTCGGACTCAGCAAGCTCTTCTTCGGTCCAATTAATCCCTATGGCGAGGTGTTTCGCATAAATACGCATCAGAGCATCTTTGACGGCCATACGACAATCCCAAATGGAGCTAAGAGTATGTTGTTTGGCTAATCGCAAACATTCGCTGCAGGCGGGCACAGCTAACGAAGCATGTGGTGTATGTGTGTGTGCGATATATTCGAAGTGTTGATGGCTCGGTTCGCCACAAAACCAGCAAGTATGGCGTTTGTCGAAGGGAATATCGATAAGCGGAATAGCAGACATCAAGGAATGAGCACCTCAGTCCTTGATGTCATCAATGGCATACTGAAGCGATTAAACTTCTTCAACATCAACCAAATCTTTTGCTAAAACAATCGGATCAAGTTCAAGACAATCTTCATCGGTTTGCCAATCAACACCGATCAATACACCATCGTCGTTTAGATCTGAGACCCAATATTCTAGAAATTCTTCTAATGAAATAGAAACGGGTTGATAGTCGTGCCATTCGTCGCTGCAATGGGATTTTGCAGTAGCTTCATTTGACCATAATGGCATCACATCTGTGTCTTCAAATTCTGAAGAATCACAAACGACCCAGCCTTCGCCAGTTTCATCCATTAGACCCCAAAGCGTCTGATGTTGTTTTACATTTTTGATAAAGCCAGCCAAAGCCGCATTGATTTCAGTCATGATAGGTCTCTTTGATGTGTGCTGTTAACTTATCCATTATACGGTAACGTGCTGCGATACCAAGGGATTCTTTGTTAAGATTTTTTTTGTGTTGGATAACTGAGCAATAAACCTATGCCGCAAGGTATTTATGGCGATAAGGATTGTGTTACGTGTCACTATGGGTCAGGATTATTGGTAATGAGTCGCCTTGGTACAGGCTGTTTTACTGACTAAATGTGGCTCAGATAGGGGCTTTACGTAGCGGAGAAACGTGTCTTCTATGCTTTTGGCCGTTAAAGGTGTTTTGGATTCTAACCTTTCACTCGTTATGCCAAGGCGAATATCTCTCTAGGGCAATTCCCTCTTGAAGACGGAATATTGTCGTGTTTAGCCACAACAGTGTGATTGTTGTGAGATCAAATATTGGAGTTGTTGATTTGATTAAAATTAAAGGGTTAACTTATCTGTTTGCGAGTATTGCCGCCTGTGTCAGTCTGAGTGCCTGTTCAAGTGCGCCAACGGCGAGTGCCAGTGCTAATGCAACCAGCTCTAACGCAAGTGGCATAGCTGCTGAAATCAATCAAATACCCGATATCAGTGCTAGCGTACAATCTAATGCTGAGGCGTTTCCAATGTGCTTGACTGGACTGCAAGCGCGAGCACGTGCAGAAGGTCTGTCTGAGGCGACGATAAACTCTACCATTGCGAACTTGAAATTTGTCCCTCGAGTGATTGAGCTGGACCAACAGCAACCCGAATTCAGCCAGACATTTGATAATTATTTCAGTAAGCGCGCGACCGAATGGCGCGTCAATGAAGGCCGCCGTTTACTGCAAAAGCACAGTGTCTTACTTAATCAATTAGCGCAAAAATACGGCGTTCCGCCGCAATATATCTTGTCTTTTTGGGGACTGGAAACGAACTACGGTTCCTATAAAGGCAAAATGTCGGTATTGAATTCGCTGGCGACTTTGGCTTGTGAGCCACGCCGTAGCAATTATTTCACCATAGAGCTGATGCAAGCCTTAAAATTGAAAGAAAAGTATCAGTTCGATGATGACACTATGGTGGGATCATGGGCAGGTGCTATGGGACATACGCAATTTATGCCTTCTGCGTATGCCAAATATGCGGTCGATGGCGATGGCGATGGCGATGGTAAGGCCGATTTATGGAATAGCACCACAGATGCGCTCACTTCTGCCGCGAATTTTTTGCAGCACTTAGGTTGGCAGCGTAATCAGCGTTGGGGGCGTGAAGTCTTGTTGCCAAAGGATTTTAGTTACAGTCATTTAGGTGCGAAACAGCCCTTGTCGTTATCGGAATGGGCTGCGCTCAATGTAACACAGTCGAATGGGCAACCTTTGCCTGCCGTCGATATTCAAGCTGCGTTGTATTTGCCTGCGGGACACACAGGCCCAGCCTTTTTAGGTTATGAGAATTTTAATGTGATCATGCGTTGGAATCGCTCCGAATTTTATGCCATTACGGTTGGGCACTTAGCCGATCGTATTAATGGTGGACAACCCTTGACGGTCAGTCCGCCTGAGCAACCACGCTTAAGCCGCGAGCAAGTAAAGCAACTGCAAACAAAACTGAACGAGGCTGGATTTGATGTTGGTAAGCCTGATGGCGTGTTGGGACGTAACTCTATGGCAGGGTTGCAAGCCTTTCAACGTAGCAAACAGATGATTGCCGATGGCTTCCCAAGCCCAGAGGTGTTTACCGCTTTAGGATTATCACTTTAGTTACAGTAGCTACTGTAGCTACTGTAGCTACTGTAGCCAAAGAGCGCTCGCTGCGGGTTTTGAGTGCTTTGAGGCCGGATAAAAAAGTGGAGTGAAAAGCGCAGTTTTGTTAAGCTCGGCCCACAATTGAAATCGAAGAAAATCAAAGGATATTCGATGAGCATTAAAGACGATATGGTTGTGCAGTTTAACTACACACTGCGCGACGAGAAAGGTGAAGTGATCGAGACGAACGAAGGTCGCGATCCGATTGCCTATTTACACGGTCATGACAACATGATGCCAGGTGTAGAAAACGCGATAAACGGTAAAGCCATAGGTGAAAAGTTCACTGTAACCTTGCCTGCCGCTGAAACCTACGGTGAGCGTGTAGCGGATGCTGACGCACACCAACGTGTGTCAGTTAAGCACTTATTAGGTGCGACTGTGTGGAAACCAGGCATGACAGCTGTGGTTAATACCGACCAAGGTCAGCGCCAAGTGACTATCGTTAAAATGGGTAAGTTTATGGCGACTGTGGATGTAAACCATCCATTAGCCGGCCGCGAACTGACATTTGATATTGAAGTCGTAGGTGCCCGTGATGCGAGTGATGAAGAAATCGCCCACGGTCATGCCCATGGTGCAGGTGGTCATCACCACTAATCTTTAGGCTTCGGACTCGTCTTCGAATTTGGCTTCTATTTGACTCAATGTGAGTGGAGTATAAGTTCAGTATGAGTTGAATGAATCGAGTCTTAAGACTGAATAGCAAAAGCCCAAACCTAGGTTTGGGCTTTTTGTTTTTATGGTGCTAATGGCTTAATGATTGTCGCAACCGCTAATGGCTCTTTATCTCGCTAATGGCTATGTTCATGCTCGAGTGGTTTGTCGGCAAACATCATATCTAGGCTTGCTTGGGTTTGGGGATGGTAGCCGCTGTGAGCTCTGATATAGACGCTTTTGGCCCAGTCGTATTTATCAGAGCTTGCTAGCTTTTGATATAAAGGCACGATTAAGCGCATGCGGCCAATATGGGTTAAGTGTTGTTTTAATGCGGGTAGTACTGCGTAATAGCCGTTGTCTAGGGCGAGTGAATACCATGCGAAAGCAATTTCACTGTTGCCAGTGCCCGTAAAATGGAACGCCTTATCTAGCTCGGCAAGTTTGGTTTGATCTAGATTGATCCTTGGCATTTCATTGATGAATCTTAACCACTGGTGGACTGTCCAAGTGCTGGTTTTCAACTCGCTTGCACTGAGTTTACCCTCGAGCCAAGTTTGTCTTTGAGCATCAATATCATCGAAGGCATGGGAATTAGGCGGCACAAGAAATGACGGTAAACCTTGACCTTCAATCCAAGTATCCACTTCGCCTTCACTGACAAGATGGGGATATTTGTTTAATAGATTCAAAGATAAATATTCACGGAATTGCGCCGTAGTAATACTCTGAAATGCAAAATGATCGAAGTAGCTTTTTACAAAAGTGTCGAAGCGTTCACGGCCAAATTTTTGCTCTAAAAATATTAAGAACAACTGGCCTTTTACATAAGGGACACCGCTGAAGGCTTCGTCGGGCGAACGTTTACCGAGATTGAGATGTAGCACTGAATCGGCAGGAGTAAGTTCTGCAAGCTCGGCAAGCAATTCAGAGTAGCCGATGGTTTGCTCCATCAGCGCTCGGTCACGACCATAGAGATCTTCCATGATGCGGTTCTCAACATAGGTCGTAAAACCTTCATTAAGCCAGAGATCGCGCCAAGTGGCGTTGGTCACTAAATTACCCGACCACGAGTGCGCAAGTTCGTGGGCGATGAGGCTCACTAAGCTTTTATCACCCGCGATTACTGTGGGTGTAATAAAAGACAAACGCGGGTTTTCCATGCCGCCAAAGGGGAAACTTGGTGGCAAGATAAGCAAGTCATAACGTCCCCAAGGGTAATCGCCATAACGTTTAGCCGCGATTTTGATCATTTCTGGCGTGTCGGCAAATTCTTTGCTCGCTTTGTCGAGGATCTCTGGCTCAGCCCAAATGCCCGATATGTTATCTAAGGGAGCAAACTTTAAATGCCCGGCCGCAATGGCAATCAAATAAGCTGGAATAGCCTGCGGCATAGTGAATTGGGTCTGAGTGCTCGACAGGGTTTTGCGATCGGCACTCATGACCACAGTGATGGCTTTATCGGCAGTAACTATTGCGCTATAGGTTTGGCGAACGGCTGGCGTATCTTGCAGTGGGATCCAACTGCGGGCGTGAATCGCCTGACTCTGACTGAACATAAAAGGCAACTCTTTACCTTGGGTTTGCTCAGGGGTTAACCATTGAATACCAGACGGATTATTCGACGTGTGGTAATTGATTTTAACTTTTTGGGTATCTTCATCGGCAAGTTTGATGGTTAGCGCGGTGCCTTTTACATCGCTCGCTTTGGCTAAGGTGAAGGGTACGCTTTGCCATTTCCCAGCTGTATTTAAAGCACTTACGCTGTTAATCGTCAGATCTCGAGTATCTAAGATGAGTTCTTTCCCCGCCTTATGCCAAGCTAAATCGAGGGTGGTTTCACCGGATAAGCGGTTTTGCTTAAAATCGACGGTAAGAGTTAGTTCCAAATGACTCACGCTGACTTCAGTGTAATTGGCGTAGGTCAGTGCATCTTGGTTCTGCTGCGTATCAGCTTGTACAACAGTGGCAGTAGGCTCAGTGGTTAAGGTATTTGGAGCGCTATTGGCATAAGTGCAGGGAAGTAGTTGCAGGGCAAAGACTAGGGTGCTGCAAAGGACGGTTCGACGAAGTGAAAGCATTATTTATAGTAGCCTAATGATGAAGTATGTTAGTTCGAGTTTGGGGTGATAAGACCATCAATTCAGCTTGGTTTTCTGTTAACCCACTCTATATAGCGCAAAAGTTTACCTGATAATTCACTGGATTTGTTATCTCACTGTTAGCTCAAATGTAATCAAACTTTAATGGCTTGGATGTTGGTCAGGAAATGCCATCGGTAAAAGAGCACAAGTTTGCTATGATGACGGCGTTTTCACATAGGGCGGTTATCATAATGGTGTTAGATTTTGCGCAGGGTAAGTTAATCGTTACTGAGTTTGAGGTTCAAGTGCGCCTCAACGTTGCCAGTATCGTACTGCAAGCGAGTGCTGAGGATATCGGCTTGAGACGTCAGCCTCCTATGCTGATCGCCGATGGTGGCGGTGTACGTTGGAGCTTAGTATTGGACTCAAATGCTCAGTTACGTGCGATTCAAGATGTGCTGGGCATGGATGCTGAATAACCTGTGCCCGAGTGGTGATGAGTGTTTAACGTATAGATTTATCATCATTTTTTAGTTGATGAGTGTTTAATATCGAATTGGGAATTTTTAGTATGTCAGTTTCTCTTGAGCGTATTGTTGTCGAACCTAAGACTCCTGCTACGGCTGTGGTTATTTGGTTACATGGATTAGGGGATTCGGGGGCCGGATTTGCTCCCGTAGTGCCTGCATTAGGCTTACCTGTAGATCATGCTATTCGATTTATTTTTCCCCATGCACCAGAGCAAGCCGTGACCATTAATGGTGGCTACGTTATGCGCGCTTGGTACGATATTAAAAGCATGGATTTGCATGACAGAGCCGATATGCAAGGCGTGCTTGAGTCGGAAAAAAGGGTTGCCGCATTAATTAATGAACAAATCGCGGCGGGTATTGCGAGTCAACGTATCGTATTAGCGGGATTCAGTCAGGGTGGAGTAATGAGTTTATTCTCTGGACTGCGTTTCCCTGAGCCACTTGCAGGGATTATGGCGTTGTCTTGCTATTTGCCGACGGGCGATGTGTTACCCGCTGAATTAAGTGTGGCGAATCGCAATACACCCATATTACAGCAACACGGTCTACAGGATGATGTTGTACCATTATCCGCTGGAATGTTAGCAAAAGAAGCCTTAACGGCGGGCGGCTATCATGTTACGTGGCAGACTTATCCTATGCCACATTCTGTCATTCCTGAACAATTGAAAGCGATTTCTAAGTGGTTATTACAGCGATTTGAAATGTAGATAAGTCTAATTGCTGATAAAAGCAGCATGCGGTAAGTTGGAATTTACCCATGCTTGTTTTTTTAAAGGAACAATCGCGATGTTTTTTCATATTTCCTAAGTTATTTATAACAAACGATTAAAATCCATTTATTCTATTTTTATTTTGTATTCTCTAAATATATAAAAATCAGTCATTCAGCTTATTTTTTATATGAAACAAATCCTTCTTAAAATGCCCGCCAAATTTCATATAAATGTCAAGTTTTTAATAAAAATGACACAATTTATCTTTATTATTTGCTATTATCCGTGACGCTGAACTTGATGGAGTTCACGGCAATCTTTCTATGATAAAATAATTAAAATCAAGGGGTTGATGTAATGAGACATATGCTTATTAAAGGATTAGTTGCAACTGCTGTTCTTGCTGCACTTGCGGGTTGTAATAATAGTGATGACGATAAAGTTCCAACAACGTGTGCTGAAGCGGGAAGTGCTTGTAAAACGTTTACCGTTTTACATACCAATGACAACCATGGCCGTTTCTGGCAAAATAGTAATGGCGAGTATGGGATGGCTGCTCGTAAAACTTTGATTGACCAAATTCGTAATGAAGTTGAAAGCAAAGGTGGTGAAGTTTTATTATTGTCTGGCGGTGATATTAATACAGGTGTGCCAGAGTCTGATATGCAAAATGCTGTGCCAGATTTTATCGGTATGAACCTAATCGGCTATGATGCAATGGCAGTGGGTAACCACGAGTTTGATAAAAGCTTAAATGTGCTTGAGATGCAAGCAAAGTTGGCAAACTTCCCTATGCTGGCTGCAAACATTTATATTAAAGATAAAGATGGTAAGGTAACTGACGAACGTTTATTTGATGCTTACCGCATATTTGATGTTAACGGTCTTAAAATTGCTGTTATTGGTTTGACGACTAAAGATACCGCCCACTTGGTGAACCCAGAAAATATTAGCAGTATCTATTTTGCTGATCCGCAAGAAGAGATCCAAAAAACCCTTAAAGATATAGAAGCAAATGAAAAAGTGGATCTGGTCTTTGCGACTACTCATATGGGGCATTACGCCGATGGTAAGCATGGTTCCGAAGCACCTGGTGATGTGTTATTAGCACGTTCAGTCGCTGAAGGTAAACTACAGGCTATTATTGGTGGTCATTCACAGAACCCAGTGTGTATGGAACCGGGTACTGATAATAAAACCTATGCTGATTTCAAACCTGGTAATGATTGTGCTCCAGACCAACAAAATGGTACTTGGATCATGCAAGCCCATGAATGGGGTAAGTATGTTGGCCGTGCTGATTTTGAAATGTTCAATGGTAAACTGAATTTGGTTAGTTATGACTTAATTCCAATTAATTTATTGGTGAAAGATGAGAATGATAAGAGTGTTCTAGCTGGCACACTTATTCCTGAGGATCCTGTTGTAAAATCAATACTTTATCCATATCAGCAAAAAGGTCAAGAATTGCTGGATGTAATAATTTCAAAAACGGATGGCTTACTTCAGGGAGACCGTAATGTTGTTCGTATTCAGCAAACTAATTTAGGTCACTTATTGGGTGAAGCTTACAGAACTGATGATTTAGTCAATGCTGATTTTGGTGTTATGAATTCAGGTGGTGTACGGGATTCAATCGCAGCTGGTGATGTGAGCTATCGTGACGTATTGAAAGTACAACCTTTTGGTAATTTTGTAACTAAGGCTACTATGGCGGGTAGCGAAGTGGCTGCTTATCTTGGCAAAGTAGGTACTTTGACGGGAGGAGCTTATGCCCAGCTAAGCAATATTAGTGTAACAATCGATTGCGATACTGCTACTGCTGATATAAGTGATATTAATAACCTCGGTTTCTCACCTACTAAGGAGTACAGTTTTTCTGTTATTAGTTTTAGTGCTGCCGGTGGTGATGGCTATCCTAAGATTGATGTATTAAATACTCAGCAAACCGACGCTGCTGTTCTACGTGAGTTTTTTGAAAAAAATCCTATGATTAAGGCTGCCGATTACGAGCCTGTGGCTGGTAAAGTCGTTCATCTTAAAAATGGCGTGGTTGTACCTAACTGTAAATAAGTTCGTGCTGAACATAAACTTAAGTTATATCGCAACGATATAGATTAAAAGACAGCTAGTTAACTAGCTGTTTTTTTATTCAATTGAAACTACCTCTTATGGAGGTAGTTTCAATTCTGTAGTACGTTGCTTATAAAATACTTCTGCTAGTTATCAAAAATAAGTATTGATATTTGCTGGGTATTTCACTTTAGCGATGTGTGAGTCGTAGTTGGTGTAAGTGTTAACTTTCACGCGTAACTGATTAACCTTTCGATAGTACTGCTATGCAAAATTACAGGCGGTTAAATGACCATTGACTGTGTGGCTAAAACAGCCAACATCAGCGACATTGGCGGCAAGGATTTTAGCCCAACAGCCACTTATAAGTTCACTGTACCTAGCTTTAATGCTGCGGGTGGTGACGGTTATCCTAAACTAACCAGCCCAATTCAAACGGGTTTTGTTGATGCTGATTTACTCTATTCTTTCTTGAAAGAGAAACAAGTGATTAAAGCTGCTGACTACAATCCTGTAGGCGATATTGTTTATGAGAACTCAAAAAGTGTTGAAGGTTGCCAACTTTAAGTAATCAATCATTACTCAGTGTTTCAATATTAATGCCACTCAAATGAGTGGCATTTTTTATTGTTAATTAATATTGAACTAAGTGTAAATTAATATTCAGCGTTTTATTTTTGATACACTTTGGTTCATTTGTGGCGTGAGTTTCTCGGTGTTCTTTTGGTTAACAATTGAGATTTATTGTATCAAATTAAATATTTAATATATTCAACAGGTCTGTATTGCTTAACTCCATGATGTATATCCGAATATCTTATATTCAAGTTGATTTATTTTGTGTCAATTTGTTTTAATTTGAGATTAATTGTTTTTAATGGTTGACTTAGATGTTGCGCATTAACATTATCCCTACAGCGAAATAGAGTTCGCTTGCCAAATATAAAAATAACAAACATAGGGTTTTATTTACCTCAAGGAGAGATTAATGCGCTATTTAAGTTTAACGGCCAAAGCCGTTCGTACTAGTTTAATTACAGTGGCGACAAGCAGTGTGGTTTTTTCTGGAATAGGCTTTTCTGCAGTGGGAAATGCAGCAGAAGAAAATGCGAAAGTTGAACGCATTGAAGTGACGGGTTCTCGTATTAAACAAGTTGATATGGAAACTGTTTCACCCGTGACTGTCATTAATGCTGCGGATATTGCCATGACGGGTGAAAAAACCGTTGCTGACGTATTGAATAACTCTGCGATAAACAGCTTTGGTTCTTGGCGTGGTATTTCTGGCTATGGCTCAGGAGCAAGCTCAACCAGTGATGTCAATTTACGTGGTTTAGGAGCGTCTGCGACATTAGTGTTATTAGATGGACGCCGTATGCCGGGCACGAGTTCGAGCTCTGGCTCTGTGGCCGATACATCTTCTATCCCTATGGCTATCGTGGAGCGTATTGAAATCCTGCGCGATGGCGCCTCGGCAGTATATGGTTCCGATGCGGTTGCGGGCGTGATAAACATTATCACTAAGAAGGAGTTTGAAGGGTTTCAACTCGATTACAGCACTGAGCAGCCAAGTGTTGAAGGAGGCGATGCCAACCGTTTATCACTTGCAACGGGCTTTAATACTGATAAAGGCAATATCACGCTAACCTATGAATATTATGATACTAAAGCGGTAATGGATCGTGATATTTGGCGAATGGACGATTCAAGTTATAATGCATATAGTGGATATAGCTCAGTACCAAACGGTAAATATGGACCAGGCAATGGTAGCTGGTATAGTAATTCAGATATATGTGAAAAAACGGAAAATACCATAGACTCAGGTGATGGTCGTTGTTTATATAATCATGGCAATGTCACTAAGTTATTTGGCGATCAAACCCGTAATTCGCTGTTATCTAATTTCTCCTATGAGATTTCAGAAAATATAAAATTCCGAGGCCGTGCTTCTGCTTCATTAGCAGAAACTGAAACCCGTTATGCGGGTACGCCAGTATCAACGAATACCCCTGTGATGAGTGCCGATAATAAGTTTAACCCAGTTGGTGAAGAATTAGTGATTTCTATGCGAGGTGCGCAACTTGGCGAGCGAGATACATTAACTGAAACTAACAACTTTGATATTCTAGGTGGCTTTGTTGGTGCAATTGATTCAGGGAATGGTATCGACTGGGAATTAAATGCCCAGCACGCAACATCGACGACAAATAGTTTTAATTATAATTTACTCAATGACGATATTATTCAGCAAGAAATTGATTCAGAGCAATATGATATTTTCAATACCTCTGGAATGAGTTATGAGCAGTGGGATCAACAGATGACAGATCTGTATCGTAAAGCTGCGCATACTGGGGTTTATCAGGGAAAATTTGAAAGTACTCAATTGGATGGTCTTGCTTCGACCTTACTGCTCGATGACGGTGATCTTTCGGTCGCTATGGTCGGCGGTCTTGAATATGAAATGATCAAGTTTAAGCAAACCAGTGATCCAGAATCGGCCGCGGGTATTATCTCCGGCGGTTCGGGGGGGGATGATGTGGATGCCACGCGTGACCGTAGTGCCGCTTATTTGGAACTCCAAGTAGGCTTACCTGCCAATGTTGAGTTTTCTGCCGCAGTACGTTATGAGCGCTATGAGCAGGAAGGAACTCTCACAGGGCCTCAGGGGGAAGTTGTTAATTCATCGACCTTCGATGCCGTGGTGCCTAAGTTTGGTTTAAGCTGGCGTCCTATAGACACGTTATTACTGCGTGCTAGCTATGGTGACTCATTCCGCGCGCCGAATATGAGCGAAATGTTCTCGTCTCAATCCTTGAGCTTTGAGAAGGGTGTTGATTCTTTATGGTGTAATGAACCTGGTAACGTGGATGCCATATATTGTGCGACTAATAATCAACATAAAACCTGGTATGGAGGAAATCCTGATCTAGAGGCAGAAGAGGGCAACTCGTTAACCTTTGGCGGCGTTTGGAATGTCACTGACGCATGGAACTTGGAGTTATCTTATTACTCAATCACCTATGACAACAAAATTGAGTCAATTGATGTGGATGATATCCTGCGTGATGAAATCAAGAATGGTTCTTCTCCCTATGTGACGCGCGGTCCAGATGGCAAGATTGAATATATTGAAGCCGGAGTTCGTAACTTAGCTACAGTTGAGACCTCAGGTATCGATTTTGTTACGGCTTATAACTTAGAAACAGGCTTTGGGGATTTCAATTTCAAACTGGATTTAACTCATGTGCTTGATTTTAAAAAGCAGGATAACGCTGAAGCAGACATGATCGACTACGCAGGGTCGACTGACTCGCCCGATTGGCGCGGTAACTTTGCGACCAGTTGGAAATACGATGATTTCTCTGCCGCATGGACAGTTGTTTATATTGGTAGTCAATCAGCAAGTTATTTCAACGAGTTAGAAGAAACCGACCGTTATGTTGATTACGATAATTACTTTAAACATAACATTCAGTTTGGTTATACCCATGCTTATAACGGCTCTATCACAGTAGGGGTGAATAATGTGTTTGATGCTGAAACACCAAACTATTACACCTACGCCGATTATCGCGATGTGAATGTGGGTTTATATGATGTGTTAGGTAGAACGTATTACCTGAGAATAAACCAGAAGTTTTAGGTTGTCCGCCCTCCCTGGATAACTCAAACCTCCGCTTGCGGAGGTTTTTTTGCTTATAAGGCAGTTTACTGGATGTCGAATGAGCGCTATCAATGCGTGAGGCGCAGTTCGTGGCGGTGTTCATGCTGATAATGCTCGGCGCAGGAGGTGCAGCGTTGTTCGGTGGGATCTTGGCTTAAGCGTTCGGTTTCAATTTCTGCCTCACAATCCGAGCAAAGACCGTAGAGACCTAAGTCGAGCTGGCAAAAGGCGGCATCAAGTTTATTTAATCGGCAAAATAGTGGGTGTTCAGCCAGTGGTGTCTGAGCCAATTTATCAATTAATTCTGTCAGACTCAGGCTAGCGTAATGCTCCCCTATGGCTTCGAGGAACAGAGGGAGCGCGCCTATTTCTTTCCTTAGATTAGCTTCAAGCTCTGACAATTCATGTCTGATATGGGTGGTGCTCACGTAAAATCGCCTATTTCATTTGACTCTAGGCGTCCAGTCTAATAGTTCCACTATCAACGACTATGATAAAGATCAAGTATCTGCCACATTTTCGGTTTTTTAGCCGTTAAAAATCGAAAAAGTACTTCATTCTTATCGCATTATATGTGCTACGGCAAAAGCCCTTTTATCACACATATCGTCGCGATTATTCGTCGCATAAGTTCCGTTGCGCCGTTTCTAATACGCGGACTATTTCTTCCGTTGTTTTAAAGACTCGCAGTTCCCTAAACAAGGTATCGGCTTCGGGATATTGACGGTTGAGATAGGTGAACCACTGTTTGATCCGGGCTGGATAATAGTCACTCTTACGGCCATTGAGTTCCCTTTGGGTATAACTGAGCATGAGCCCTAAGGTTTGCGCCCAAGTATAAGGAGTGGCTCCTGTCTTGATAGTATCAGCCAAGTTCGGCAATGAAATTGCCCCGCGGCCGATCATGATACTGTCGCAGCCCGTGACTTCGATACAACGCTTAGCATCGTCACTGTTCCAAATTTCACCGTTGGCGATCACCGGGATTGGCAAGCGTTTGCGTACTTCGGTGATGTATTCCCAATAGGCTGGCGGTCTGTAACCGTCGACTTTACTGCGCGCATGGATGGCAAGTTCAGTTGCACCAGCTTCATACACTGCAATGGCGTTTTCCATAAACAGTGACTTATCTTCATAGCCCAAACGTATTTTGGCCGTTACGGCATGCTCTTTTGGTACTGCTTGACGCATGGCTTTGACAATATCGTGCACACTCTCAGGATATTGCAATAATACGGCGCCACCTTTACTGCGGTTAACAATTTTTGCTGGACAGCCAAAGTTTGCATCAACACCGTGTGAGCCTAACTCAATGGCACGTAGGGCATTTTCGCCCATACATTGGGGTTCTTGACCAAGCAATTGTACTCGTACTGGCGTACCTGAAGGGGTGTTGCCGTTGTTGAGCAGTTCAGGACACAGTTTGAGAAAGACCTTTTCAGGCAGCAGTTGGTCTACCACTCGCACAAATTCGGTGACGAGCAAATCGTAGGGATTGATGGTCGATAGGATGTCACGCATCAAAGCGTCTACTACGCCTTCCATTGGAGCCAAAATCACACGCACTGCAGTAAACCCATATCTGTTGCAAAGGGCGAGCATTCTACCTTATCAGCCCTAAGTTACAAAGTGGCCTTGTGAAGGAGGATGAATAGGTACGCCAATAAATAAAATCCAAGCTAAACTGATTGTCCTAGCAGGATATTTTTACCATTTCTGTGACTTAGTGATATTTTTTGCAATAGAATCGAAATAAGGCAGGTCTTTTGTTGTAAGCCAGCTACTTAAACTGTTGTTGGTCATTATTACTCAATAAACAAGAAGGGATTATTTATGAATTCAGTTAAAAAAACAGCAGTTGCAGTAGCGTTAGGTTCAGTTGTGATGAGTTCAGCTTTTGCTGTCAATGCACAAACTAACCCATTTGGTTTTGAAGCTATGGATGCGGGCTATCAAATTGTCGGTTCAGAAGGCAAATGTGGTGAAGCCAAATGCGGCGCAGACATGAAGAAAGCCGCCGCTGAAAAAGCCAAAGAAGGTAAGTGTGGTGAGGCTAAATGCGGTGCTGAGATGAAAAAAGCGGCTGCAGATAAAGCTCATGAGGGGAAATGTGGCGAAGCGAAATGCGGTGCTGACATGAAGAAAGCCGCTGATAAGGCCCATGAAGGTAAGTGTGGTGAAGCGAAATGTGGCGCTGATATGAAGAAAACCGCCGAAAAAGTGGATGCTAAAGTCGAAGCCGTTAAAAAAGAAGTGAAATAAAGCGGGTTTGTTTTATCCCTGCAGTTATTGGGATAATTGAGCCTAAAGAGGCCAGCCAGCGCTGGTCTCTTGTGTTTTATTCTTAAGCTATTACAGGTTAGCGTTCGTGAGGTTTTATGAATGATCAAAAAAATACGGCACAGGTAGGGCTGGGGTTAAGGCGAGAAATGCTCAGTAAATTTTGTTTACAGGTGCCTGATGCTATTCATTTTTTTGAAGTGGCGCCTGAGAATTGGATGACCTTAGGTGGTAAATTTGGCCGCCAATTTCGTGAGTTGACTGAGCAACATACTTTCTACTGCCACGGTTTGAGTTTATCCATTGGTAGCCCTGAACCTTTAGATCTCGCGTTTGTAAAAAATATCAAAACCTTTATGGATTTACATCAAATCCAAGTCTATTCCGAACATTTAAGTTATTGCTCAGGGCAAGGTCACTTATATGATTTAATGCCTATCCCTTTTACCGACGCTGCGGTGAAGCATGTGGCGGCGCGGGTCAAGCAAGTAGAGGATATTCTAGAGCGGCCGCTCATTTTAGAAAATGTGTCTTTTTATGCCGCTCCAGGTGCGCAAATGACAGAATTTGAATTCGTTAATGCCGTGCTGCAAGAAGCAGATTGTAAACTGCTACTGGATGTGAACAACATCTATGTGAACTCGATAAACCATCAATACGATGCCGATGCCTTTTTACAGGCCATGCCGACGGAGCGCATCGCTTATCTGCATATTGCTGGGCACTACAAACAAGCTGAAGATCTGCTCATTGATACCCATGGCGCAGCCATTAACGATCCCGTCTGGACATTATTACAGCGCTGTTATGCTTTGCATGGGGTAAAACCGACCTTGCTTGAGCGTGACTTTAATTTGCCGACAACCGCTGAATTGTTGCTCGAGATAAATCAAATTCACGCTTATCAAATGGCGGCGTCCAGCTCCCATGCCCAAAATAGTGCTCATGCCGTAAAGAGGAGCGCCTAATGGATTTTAAGCAAGTGCAGCAATCCTTTATCGATTATATCCGCGATCCCTCTTCGCCATTGCCCGTGGATACTGATGTCCGGCGTATGCAGGTTTACCGCGAGTTATTTTTTAATAATGTGCTGGGATTTGTGTCGAACGGCTTCCCCGTGCTGAAAAGTTTGTATTCTGAGGAGGATTGGCTGACTTTGGTGCAGCGTTTTTTCAGTCAACATGATTGCCAATCGCCGATTTTTATCGATATAGCGAGTGAGTTTTTAGATTTTTTACAGCAGGAATATCAGCCCACGGCAAATGATCCTGTTTTTATGCTCGAATTAGCGCACTATGAATGGCTAGAGTTGGCCGTTGCGGTCGCACAGGCGAGTGAGGATGAATCTCAACTCAGCTCAGCGCAAATGTCGACGCAGACTTTATGTTTGTCGCAGACGGCGAGGGTAGCGCAGTATCATTTTGAGGTGCAGCACATTCGTCAGGATTATCGTCCGCAGCAACAACTCGATACGCCAGTGTTTTTTTGTCTCTATCAAGATGCCGATTGTGAAGTGTGCTTCTTACAGTTAAATCCCTTAAGCGCACAGGTGCTGGCATTTCTTCAAGCTCAAGGCCAAGCGGGTTTTAAAGAGATAGTTGATTGGTTAACAATCACTTACCCTCAAATGGCGCCAGAGATTATTGAGCAAGGTTGTATGCAGTTACTCGAGCAATTAGCGGCCAAAGGGATAGTGCGCGGACGTCAGTCTTAAGGTTGGGATAATTGCCGAAATAAATGCAATAACCCTACATTTAGAGGGTTTTTATTAATTTGACAAACCGCTACAATGTCGGCCGTTTTGTGATCTCAATCACTGTACGATTCCTGCGCACTTATACTTGCACATACTAGAGGAGCTGTAATGAGTAGTCAGCCGTTCAAAGACCCATTTAATTTTTTGTATTTTATTGGTTTTATTTTAGTTTTACTGTTGCCGACTCTGCCAGCAAGTCTGTCTTGGTTAAAGCATTTAGGTTTAATTTAAGCGAGCGTTAATCTTTAGCGCATAGCCTATTGGCCACTCTTCGAGTGGCTTTTGTTTTTTCGATAAAGGGCATTTAAACCTATGGTATTAAAGCGCGGATTATTTTTACTGTTAGGCTTAACCGCTTTAGTCTTAGGTTTAGTCGGTATCGTGCTACCGATATTGCCGACCGTGCCTTTTATCTTGCTTGCTGCCTTCTGCTTTGCCCGCTCGAGTGAACGTTTACACCATTGGTTGATGACACATCCCTGGTTTGCCGACGCCTTAACCCAGTGGCAAGAGCAGCGAGCAATGCGTAAGGGATTGAAACGCAAAGCCATAATAGTTAGCGCACTCAGTTTTAGTCTCAGTATTATTGTGGTCCCTATCCTTTGGGTAAAAGGTCTGCTGCTTGTCATGGCGTTGATCCTACTTTGGTATCTTAAAGGTATACCTGAAATAGAGGGATGATTGAGTGATTGAATGGGCTCAAGTGCTGTGACTGAAAGTTTAGTCGTGTTCTTGTTGAGGCGATTTAACTGAGTGCCAACAGGGTTTGATCTAAGGCACAAATTGATAACCTTTCCATCACTTGTGCATTGTGATTGTTGCAACTAAAACTAAAGCGGCATAAGCTTTGTCCGACTTTCGACAATGCGTCCACCCAGTGTGGACGTTTTGTTTTATACCGCCACCGCTAGGTTGGTGAATTGATTAAGTAACTTATTAAGCAAATATGATGGCTATGAATACAGAAACCTTATCCTTGATAAAGCAAAGCATTAAAACGATTCCTAATTATCCTAAGGAAGGGATTTTATTTCGAGATGTCACCAGTTTGCTTGAGAATGCAGCAGCCTATAAAGCGACCATCGACTTGTTAGTTGAACATTATCGTGGTCAAGGCTTTACCAAAATTGTGGGCACTGAAGCCCGTGGTTTCTTATTTGGTGCTCCGTTGGCTTTAGAATTGGGTATCGGTTTTGTACCTGTGCGTAAACCCGGCAAATTGCCGCGTGCAACCATCAGCCAAAGCTATGAACTGGAATACGGTCACGATAGCCTAGAAATTCATACTGATGCGATTAGCGCAAATGACAAAGTGCTCGTTGTTGACGATTTACTTGCCACTGGCGGTACTATCGAAGCAACCGTTAAACTCATTCGCCAACTCGGCGGTGAAGTTAAACATGCGGCCTTTGTGATCTCATTACCTGATTTAGGCGGTGAAGCCCGTTTAACCGCATTAGGGCTTGAGTTGGTTAAACTTTGTGAGTTTGAAGGCGAATAAATCTGCAGCTAAAGGCGCCTTGGGATAGTTTGATGGCATGTCAAATCATGGCATGTTATCTTTCAAAGTTCTCGGGGCGCATGCTCCCGCTTTTGTATCACATACTCTGGGGAGTTCCATGTCATATCAGGTGTTAGCCAGAAAATGGCGCCCTGCCACATTTGATCAAATGGTTGGCCAAAGCCATGTTTTGCATGCCTTGACCAATGCGTTAAGCCAGCAGCGCTTACACCATGCTTACCTGTTTACGGGAACGCGCGGTGTTGGTAAAACCAGCTTAGCACGACTCTTTGCCAAAGGCTTAAACTGCGAACAAGGTGTGACAGCGACTCCCTGTGGTGTTTGCGGCAGCTGTGTGGAAATCGCCCAAGGCCGTTTTGTCGATTTGATTGAAGTCGATGCCGCATCTCGCACTAAGGTCGATGATACTCGTGAGCTGTTAGACAATGTGCAGTATCGTCCAACCCGTGGCCGCTTTAAGGTTTATCTCATCGACGAAGTGCATATGCTGTCGCGCAGCAGTTTTAACGCACTGCTAAAAACTTTAGAAGAACCCCCCGAGCACGTTAAATTTCTTCTGGCGACAACCGATCCGCAGAAACTGCCTGTGACTGTGTTATCCCGTTGTTTGCAATTTAATTTAAAAAGCCTGACCCAAGCTGAAATTGGCACTCAGCTTAATCATATTTTGACCCAAGAGCTGTTTCCCTTTGATGCAGAAGCTCTAAAACTGCTGGCTAAAGCTGCCAATGGCAGTATGCGTGATGCCTTGAGTTTGACAGATCAAGCCATCGCCTTTGGTGGCGGTAATGTGATGCTTGGCCAAGTGCAAACCATGCTTGGCAGCATTGATGAGCAGCATGTAGTTGCCTTGCTTAACGCCTTAACCGATGCCGATATTGGTGTGTTAATGCATACCTGTGCCCAAGTGCTCGCGTACGGCGCAGATGCCCAAGAAGTGCTACGCAGTTTACTTGAGTTGTTACATCAAATTACCTTGACCCAATTTGCCCCCGCTTGCGCACAGCAATCCTTGTATAGCGCACAAATTCGCGCCTTTGCCGAACAGCTTAAGCCGGAACAAGTGCAGCTTTATTATCAGATTTTATTAACGGGCCGCAAAGATTTACCACATGCACCAGACCCTAAATCGGGTCTTGAGATGGCGCTGTTACGGGCTGTCGCATTTGTGCCTGAAAAGCCGGTAAAGCGTTGGCAGCCTGATGCGGTCGCTGAGATCCGTTTACCCGAAGGGCAAACGCCAGTTGCGGCAACTGCTGCAGCGCAAACTCCTGATGTAAATGAACAACAGTTTGCTGAAACACATACAGCTGAAAAAAAAACAGCATTAATTGAGCCTGCCGATACCGCAGAGCAGGCACTTGATGCTGAGCTCGAAGCGGATGCGGCATTAATTGCCGAACAGGCGGTGATTCTAAGTCAGGCGCAGAGTCAGGGATTTAACGCTGGCAGCTTAAATGTTGAGATAGTGAATGCTGAGGTCGAGCCACAAACTCAAACAGTATCAACCGCTCAAGCGCCTTCTCAAGTTACTGAAGCTGCTGCTGACATTGAGTCATCGGTTGCGAGTTTAGATGCTCAGAATAGTGAAGTTCCTGAATTCATTGGGGCAACTGCCGAGTCGAGTATTATTAATCCAGCAGCGGCTGAAATGGTTGTTGGTTCAAGCGCTGTGGCTGTTGGTAGTGACATTGCAGAGAAAGACAGTGCTGTTCAAAAGACTGTTGATGAAAACACTGCTGTTGACTCCCTCGCTAACCATACTCTTACTAATAGTACGCTAGAGCAAAAGGGGCTTGATGAACATAGTCCCTATGGAACTGAAGTCGAGCATTCTTATCCAGCGATGGGAGCTTATGCCCAAGAGTCAGCGCCGCTCGATTCCTATCAAGATGCTTATGTTGAATTCTCCTCCGGCTCTTACAATGACGATGATTTTCATCACAGCTTTGACTCTCATGCTGTGCCTGATGATGTTCAACACTTAGATAATGTTCAAAATTCTGCTGATATTCAAAGCGCTGTAGGTATGGAAGGCTCAGTTGATAGTCAGTCAGTATTAATTGCTCAAGTATCTCCTCAGACATCAATTCCAATTCCAACACTAGCCTCCGCATCTTTAGCCGATGATGATATTCTCTCGGCGGTGTTGGCGGCGCGGGATTCGCTGCTATCTGATCTTGACGCCTTAAGTGCTAAGGACGGTGATGAAAAAAAGTCGTCATTGGACTCAAAACTTAAGACGCCAAACACTAAATCACATTGTGTAACCTTACCTAAATCGGTTACTAAAATTGAAGCGAGTCAGCCAAGTGTGGCATTTTCTGTTGATCCAGCATCTGATTTAGACCCTGATTTAGCGATAGATTTTGATGATGACTTCGACTTAGATCTTGAGCCTATCGATCTGCACCAAGCAGTATCTTCAGTCGTCATCTCAACTGGAATTGTCTCTGATAAGCCTGTCAAACCGTCCGCTGCAGATGATCGTCCGCCTTGGGAGGCAGCGCCTGAAGCTGAATCTATCGAAGTGACGCAAGTCGATAGCAATAAGACTGACAGTGTTCAGCCGGTGAGCGCGCAAGCTGCTGATATAAAGAATGTTCAAGCCAGTCATGCTCAAGAGCTTTTAGGCGTGAGTTACGCACCTAATCATGCACAAGATGACACTCTATCCCTGAGTGACGGGCAGGTCGCAGCATCAAGTTTGAAGTCGGAAATACTTCAAAATCAGGCTGTACGTCAAGAAGAAATACCCGCCTCAGAGTTTGCTTTGGCTAGCACAACAGCACTGACAAATGCGTCAAATACAGTGGAACACACGCAGGAGACACAAGTCGCGCTCAGTTCGACTCAACCTATTAGCGGCCATCCATTAGATTTACATTGGTACAAGTTGATGGCGAGCTTAGAGATCGGCGGGCGAGTGCGGCAACTGGCGGTTAATTCTGTCTGTCAAACTTTGAGTGATCCTTTGCCGTTGCTGCTTAAACCAAACCAGAAGCATCTAGCGGCCGATGTTGCCATAGTGCAGCTTGAGCAAGCCTTAACTACCGCGCTCGGGAATCCAAGACGGGTGCAAGTGGTCATAGGAATCGATGAACAGCGGGAAACGCCCTTAGAGTTACGTAAGCGTTTCCACCAAGAGTTGCTGCAACAAGCGCATCAATCCTTGATTCATGATGACAATGTGCAATGGTTGATCCAACGTATGGGCGCCGAACTCGATGCCGATAGTCTAGTGTATCCGCCAGAGTTGTTGAATTTACGCAGTCAGCAAATACAAGCGTTACCAGAGTTAACTGAGGCCGCGAGTTAGCCATTATTGGCGAGTCTTTGGGTAAAATTTTCATCGTTAATTTGTAGCGTTGTGGTTTAAATTTAGGCTTCGAGTGCATATTTATAGTGATGCTGCTGAGAAACTCTGCATCGAGATCATAAGTTTATTAACAAGATAACGGCATTGATTGCCAATCCCATTTATTTAAGTAAGATTAGCCGCGTTAATGCTTGCGACTAACCCTAATAGAAGAGAAATGACTATGTTTGGAAAAGGCGGTATGGGCAATTTGATGAAACAGGCCCAGATGATGCAAGAAAAAATGGCCAAAATGCAGGAAGAAATCGCCCGTATGGAAATGGTGGGTGAATCTGGTGCTGGTTTGGTGAAAGTGACTATGACAGGCGCGCACACAGTGCGTAAAGTCGAAATCGACCCAAGCCTGATGGAAGACGACAAAGAAATGCTGGAAGATTTGATTGCTGCGGCCTGTAATGACGCTGCCCGTCGAATCGAAGAAAACCAAAAAACTAAAATGGCTGAAGTTACTGGTGGCATGCAATTACCTCCAGGCATGAAAATGCCATTTTAATTGAGATAGCCGATGAAATTTAGTCCACTGTTAGATGAGTTAATTCAGTCCCTGCGTTGTTTACCTGGGGTTGGGCCTAAATCGGCGCAACGTATGGCGTTTCAGTTACTTGAACGCGACCGAAAAGCAGGGCTTAAGTTAGCCAGTGCGCTGTCCAGTGCGATGAGTGACGTCGGTCATTGTCAGTCTTGCCGAACCTACACTGAAGAAACCCTCTGTCCGATCTGTGCTAGCCATAAACGCGGTACATCCTCCACCATTTGTGTGGTTGAAACGCCGGCTGATGTGTTAGCCATTGAAGCGGGTGGACATTTCACTGGCCGTTACTTTGTGCTTTTAGGCCATTTATCACCCCTCGATGGTGTGGGGCCAGAAGAGTTAGGCTTAGCGTTACTCGAGCGCCATTTGGCATCGGGTGATGTCACCGAACTGATTTTAGCGACAAATCCAACAGTAGAAGGTGAGGCTACAGCGCATTTTATTGCCGATATGGCCAGACGTCACAAAGTGATGATAAGCCGCATTGCCCATGGCGTACCAGTGGGTGGCGAGTTGGAATACGTGGATAGCACTACGTTAGCGCTGTCCTTTAATGGCCGTTTACCACTCTAATTAAACAGTTTATATTAGATCCATACTATTGATTGTATTGGATTAATTGAAGGTTGAAGTATTCAACTCGATTATCACCTTAGTGCCTGAATCTTATAAACCCGCCAAGATCCTATCTTGAGCGGGTTTTTATTTGCCCAGAGTTGCAACCTAGATGTTGAGGCTGGGTTATGGAGACAGGGCGGTGGTTGATTCAATTCCTATATTGATTGATATCTATCTATATAAAAGCCATGTTTATCAATAGTTTTTTAAATTTCATACTTGTCTTATGTGAACTTCATCCGTAAAGTCGGTTTAATAATAATCGGGTTGAGTTGCATAATCACAGTGATCCACAGCATGCCTAAGTCAATTCGTTGGGCTTAGACCTGTGTGCTTAGCTTTGTGTACGTTGAATTGGTCACGTCTTTTTTATTTGAAAACCAGGGAGGGGACTCATTGGGAAATATTACGATTAGGCATGCAGAGAAGAGTGACGCTGCAGCCATTCAAGCAGTATATGCCTGTCCAAATGCCTATGCCGGTACCTTGCAATTACCTTTGCCATCGACCGATAAATGGGAGGCGCGTCTTGCAGCAACATCGAATCATGTTCATCGTTATGTCGCAGAGATTGAAGGTGAAATTGTCGGTGAGTTGGGTTTTGAAGTGTATGAGCAACCTCGCCGTAGGCATGTTGCCTCCTTTGGTATGGGTGTAAAAGACAGTTGGCAAGGCCGCGGTGTAGGCAGTGCCTTAATTAACGCGATGCTTGAGCTTACCGATAAATGGATGAATATAAAACGAATTGAATTAACGGTTTATACAGATAATCATGCCGCCATTGGTCTATATAAAAAGTTTGGCTTTGTAATGGAAGGTGAGTCGAAGGATTTTGCTTTTAGAAATGGTGAGTTTGTCAGTGTGTATCATATGGCGCGGTTAAAATAACATGCTGATCTCTATGTATTTTATCTATTGCTTAAGGCTCTCACTCTAAGTACTAACTTTAAGAATTTGCTCTAAGCGCTCAATTTAAGAACTTACATCAAGAGGTCACTTTACGAACCGAGGCCTTGGAATAGCATTAAGCGCTTATTTTCAGAGCTCGCTTTAGGTGCTAAGTGTATGTCTGTCTCAACTTTTAAGGATAAAAATGGGACTCATTTTATTGCCGCTGCTGATACTTTGGTTGGGTGTCGGTATTTATGCCATTCGTATCGGCTATCAAGTGTTGGTCGGGGCATCGGAGTTAACTTATACACTCAGTGTCTGCGTTATCGCCTTAGTGGCATTATTGCTCTATCTCTACTTTGGTTTTGCCCAATTTAAGGAAAATAAAGAGTTGTGGGCATTCGAAATCTCGATGTTTTTTGCCGCGAATAAGTTCGCTTTTGGCATCATGATTCTTGGTCTGATACTGCACTGGTTCGGTCAAGGTGTTCTGACTTCCGCTTATTTGAAACCTCTACCTTTCATCATGATTTTCACCGTTTCCTTTGGTGCTATGGCAGGAGTCATATTGTCCGACACTTTTATGACGAAATTTGACATCCAAAAAATGCATTGATGTCAGCTGATCAGTTTAAATCTTATTTTGGACGCTGTTGTTGAAGATGATTTGAACTGATGGCTTTCATCGGTTGTTTATAGGTCGTTGAATCCGATGAGCGCTACCATGGTGATCTGGTTAGGATTTTACAGAGGGTTATTACGAATTTTAGATACAAAAAAACCAGCTTATGCTGGTTATTTTTCTCTTTCATTAAAGAGAATTGGTTGCGGGAGCCGGATTTGAACCGACGACCTTCGGGTTATGAGCCCGACGAGCTACCATGCTGCTCCATCCCGCGTCCGATTGTTGCTGTTAATAACTGTTTTAATTCTGTCATCTAAGAATTGGTTGCAGTAGCCGGATTGCTAATGTTAAATCAGCGACTACCTTCGCCTGTTGTTTATAAGGAATTGAGCCCGATAAGCTGTTTCTCTTTATAAACACATATAGAAAGTGGTTGCGGGAGCCGGATTTGAACCGACGACCTTCGGGTTATGAGCCCGACGAGCTACCATGCTGCTCCATCCCGCGTCCGATTGTTGCTGTTAATAACTATTTTAATTCTGTCATCTAAGAATTGGTTGCAGTAGCCGGATTTGAACTGATTACCTTCGCCTGTTGTTTATAAGGAGTTGAGCCCGATAAGCTGTTTCTCGTTATAAACACATATAGAAAGTGGTTGCGGGAGCCGGATTTGAACCGACGACCTTCGGGTTATGAGCCCGACGAGCTACCATGCTGCTCCATCCCGCGTCCGATTGTTGCTGTTAATAACTATTTTAATTCTGTCATCTAAGAATTGGTTGCTGGAGTCGTATTTTAACTGACTACCTTCGTCTGTTGTTTATAAGGAGTTGAGCCCGATAAGCTGTTTCTCGTTATAAACACATATAGAAAGTGGTTGCGGGAGCCGGATTTGAACCGACGACCTTCGGGTTATGAGCCCGACGAGCTACCATGCTGCTCCATCCCGCGTCCGATATCTATCTGTATTACTTTACTATTTTGCTTTTAAATGGTTGCGGGAGCAGGATTTGAACCTACGACCTTCGGGTTATGAGCCCGACGAGCTACCATGCTGCTCCATCCCGCGTCCGTCTTCAAAGCGGGGCAGACTATAACGGCAGCGCCTTGGCATTGCAAGGACGAAGATCGAAAAAGGTGGTGAACGCTTAAATATAAAGCGGAGTGGGGGGCTTTCATACAATTTAAACATAAGTTAGGGATTTTTCGTTGATTATCTTAGGTCGAGGATGAGACTAAATGGGGTTTCGACTAATAACTGTTTATCTTTTATGTATTCGAGCAGGTATAATGTCGCTTTGATTTTGACTGCGTACTGATTATCCCATGCTTAATTTTTTTGCCGCCGCCCCTAAGGGCTTTGAATATAGCTTAGCCCAAGAGCTGACAGAATTTGGTGCGACTGAAGTAAAAGAGAGTGTTGCTGGTGTGTATTTCACTGCCCCCTTAGCTTTAGCGTATCGGATTACTTTATGGACACGCTTAGCCAGCCGTATCGTGTTGGTTATCTATAAAGGCAGCTGCGAGTCGGCAGAGCAACTTTATAATGCCGCCTATTGTGTTGATTGGCCGGCGCATTTTTCCAATAAAAGCACTTTTAGTATCGATTTTCATGGTACGGGTGGTTTTATCAATAATACTCAGTTCGGCGCCCTCAAGATTAAAGACGCGGTTGTGGATAGATTCCGGGACGATGACGTTGAGCGCCCAAATGTGTCACGCGTCGATGCTGACTTTAAAGTTGATGCCCATTTTCGTAATGGCGTAATCACGATTGCGATGAACTTCTCTGGTCCATCATTGCATCAACGTGGCTATCGTTCTACTACTGGTGAAGCGCCTCTGAAGGAAAACTTAGCCGCCAACATGTTAGTACGCAGTGGCTGGCAAGCAGCGCCTTCGACCTTGCTCGATCCTTTCTGTGGTAGTGGAACTGTGCTGATTGAAGCGGCTTTAATGGCGGCCGATATTGCCCCAGGCTTACAGCGTAGCCGTTTTGGGTTTGAACATTGGCGTCGTCATGATAAAGCTGTGTGGCAAGAAATTGTTGAAGAAGCAAAAGCGCGTGCCTCATTAGGCGTGAAACGTTGCGAGATTAAATTCTACGGCTCAGATATCGATTCGCGCTTAGTCGCGTTAGCCAAACGTAACGCCGAAAATGCCGGTGTGCTCGAGTTAATCGAGTTTCAAGTTGCAGATGCGTTGACGATAACGCCGCCTGCAGAAAGTGGATATTTGATCACTAACCCACCTTATGGTGAACGTTTAGGCAATGTGTCTGAGTTATTGCAGCTTTACTATCAGCTAGGTGACAAGTTTAAGAAAGAGTTTGGCGGCTGGAAAGTGGCCATGCTGTGTAGTGATATCGAGCTTGTATCATCACTTAAGCTTAAAGCCGACAAACAGATGAAGATGTTCAACGGTGCCCTAGAATGTGCCTTTAACATTTATACCTTGCATGCGACCAGTACGCGTCGTGATACACCAGTGCTGCCAGACGGCGTCGACATTGCCGATATCGCCCCTGCATTTGCTAACCGCATTAAGAAAAATGCCAAGTTATTAGAGAAATGGGCCAAGAAAGAAGGCATCGACAGCTATCGTATTTATGATGCCGACATTCCTGAATATAACGTCGCAGTAGATAAATACTTAGATTACGTGATTATTCAAGAATATATGGCGCCAGCAACTATACCTGAAGCCGTAACCAAGCGTCGTTTAAGCGATGTTTTGTTAGCACTGCCGTCGGCCATTGGTATCAATCCGAACAAGATGATCATGAAGACGCGTGAGCGTCAAAAGGGCACGAGTCAGTATCAAAAGCTGGATGAGCGTAAGTTAGAGCTTATCACTACTGAATATGGCGCTAAGTTCAAACTGAACTTAACTGGTTATTTGGATACAGGTTTATTCCTCGATCACAGATTGACACGCCGTTTAGTCGGTCAAAAATCTAAGGGACGCCGTGTACTTAACCTGTTCTCTTACACAGGTTCTGCTTCTGTGCATGCGGCGCTTGGTGGGGCTAAATCGGTGACGACGGTGGATATGTCCAATACCTATATTGCTTGGGCGAAGGACAACTTTGCACTCAATGGGCTTCAAGGTAAGCAGTATGAGTTTGTTCAATCTGACTGCATGCAGTGGATCCGTGATTGCCGTGAACAGTACGATCTGATTTTTATCGATCCGCCGACCTTCTCAAATTCTAAGCGTATGGAAGATTCATTCGATGTGCAGAGAGACCATGTGAACTTACTGGCATCCTTAGTGAAACTGCTCAGCCCAACGGGCGAACTAGTGTTCTCTAACAATAAACGTAAGTTTAAGATGGACATAGAGGCACTGACCAAGATGAACATTAATGTGAAGAACATTGATGACGTGACTTTGCCTATGGACTACAAACGTAATCCACATATTCATAATACTTGGCTTATCACCCATGCCTGAGTTGACTCAAGCAGAATTAGATAATAGGCATTATCTGCTATATCACACAGAGGGATGTCATCTGTGTGAACTGGCCGCGGCCTTATTGGCAGCGGCTGACATTGGCTATCGGGCCATAGATATTTGTGACGATGAATACCTCGCGCAGCGTTATGGCGTATCGATCCCTGTGCTTAAAGCTTGGGATGATAGAGAATTACATTGGCCATTTAACGCAACGCAATTACAAGAGTTTACAGGAGCTTAGTTTGAGTCTGGTTCGTATCAATAGTGGCTCTTTAGCCTATGGTTACACTCCGTTGTTACAAAAAGCGGATTTTACTATTCAACGCGGCGAGCGCGTGTGTATTGTTGGCCGTAATGGTGCCGGCAAGTCGAGTTTATTAAAAGTGTTATCTGGTGATGTACTGTTGGATGAAGGCGAATTCAACATCGCTGGTAATGTGACCGTTAGCCGTCTGCAACAAGATCCGCCAAAGGCTGAGCAAGGCACGGTATACGCTTATATTGCTGCGGGATTAAAGGAAGTGGGCGAGGCGCTTGAGCGTTATCATCAACTGTCCCACGATGTGGCCCATGCCGATCCCGAGCAAATGGAGCGTATGCTGAATGAAATGCAAGGTCTGCAAGAAACCTTAGACCACTACAATGGATGGCAGCTAGATTCTCGTATCCAACAAAACTGCGAATTATTAGGACTCGATCCTGACAAATCTTTGAGCGAGTTATCGGGTGGTTGGCAGCGTAAAGTGGCGTTAGCCAGAGCACTGGTGAGCGAGCCAGATCTGTTGTTACTTGATGAACCGACCAACCACTTAGACATAGACACTATCGAGTGGCTTGAAAAGTTTTTACTCGATTATCAAGGTGCTATCGTCTTTATCAGTCACGATAGGGGCTTTATTGCCCGTATGGCGACGCGGATTGTCGATTTAGACCGTGGTGTGGTGACCTCATGGCCGGGCAACTATCAAATGTATCTTGATGGTAAGCAAGAATGGTTGCGCGTCGAAGCCGAGAAAAATGCCTTGTTTGACAAGCGTCTCGCCGATGAAGAAGTGTGGATCCGTCAAGGCGTTAAAGCCAGACGTACCCGTAACGAAGGTCGAGTTCGCGCACTGAAGGCGCTACGTGAAGAGCGAAGTGAACGTCTGAATCGTCAAGGCAATGCTAAAATGGCAGTATCGGATACTGAACGTTCTGGTAAGTTAGTCTTTGATGTGACCGATCTTAACTTCAATCTGCCCGATAAAAATCTGGTTAAAAACTTTAATACGACGGTTATCCGCGGTGACCGTATTGCGCTGATTGGGCCAAACGGTTGTGGTAAATCAACCTTGATCAAGCTGTTAATCGAGAAGCTGCAACCGCAATCGGGCGAAATTAAAGTCGGTACTAAGCTCGAAATCGCTTATTTCGACCAATATCGTGAAGCGTTAGATCCTGAGCAAACCGTTGAAGATAACGTTGGTGAAGGTAAAAAGACCATCACGATCAATGGTCAAGACCGCCACATATTAAGTTATTTGCAGGACTTCTTGTTCTCGCCTATGCGTGCCAGAACGCCAGTGAAAGCGCTGTCGGGTGGTGAGAAGAACCGTTTGTTATTGGCTAAGTTATTAATTCGCCCTGCAAACTTAATCATTCTCGATGAGCCAACTAACGATCTTGATATTGAGACCTTAGAATTGCTAGAGTCGTTGCTCACTGAATACCAAGGTACGTTGTTGCTAGTGAGCCATGATAGGGCATTTATCGACAATACTGTGACCAGTAGCTGGTGGTATGCGGGTAATGGCCATTGGAGCGAGTATGTAGGTGGTTATCAAGATGCCGTGAACCAAGGGGCAAAGTTTTATTCTGAGGAACCTAGTTCACAAAAGGTGGTCGAAGCTCCTGCGGTTGAAACTAAACCCGTTGACGTTAAAACTGCAGAACCTGTGAAAACGGTAAAAAAACTGTCGTATAAGCTACAGCGTGAGTTAGAGTCGCTACCTAATGTGATGGAGCAATTGGAGGCAGAAATTCTCGCATTGCAGACCACTATTGGACATTCAGACTTTTATAGTCAGGCGCAGGATAAAGTCAACCAGGTATTGAGTCAGTTGGCTGATAAAGAAAAGCAATTGGAAGTTTGCTTCGAGCGTTGGGAAGAGCTTGAGTCACTGAAGTAAACCAATAATAAAAATGGGAATAGAATTAATGAAGTCAAAGTTGGATAAAGCCCTTTCCTTGGTTGCCTTAGGTGTCCTTGGTGTATTAAACAGTGCCCATGCTGCACCTGTCTACGAAATCGTTAACATCGATAATTATGACCTGCAGGGCACGCTTGAAGGCACTCGTAACGGTTATGCTTTAGGTGTAAATGCTAGTGGTGAATTAGTCGGTATTTCAAAGGGTAAGAAAAAACTCAGCAGCTCAGATGTCGAAGGCGGCGTGATTGATGTTGCCGACGGTATCGCACCAGAAGAAACCATTACTTATTCTATTACCGCTGCCATTGTTGCAAATAACTTTGCTTTTATTGCTGCAGAAAATGGTGCAGCTGGGGCTTGGTTACCGACATTCGACAGCATTAATGGTACTACACCGCCAAATGATACTGCTGTGATTAACTCTGTTGATACCTTTTATTACGGTATTAATGATGCCGGTATTAAAGTGGGCAGCATGACTGCGCCTGAAAAGAAAACAGAGAACACTGCAACTACTGATGTTACCGATGATTATTGGTATTACCGAGACTATGAGTTCCGCGGTGTTGTAAAAGTGGGCAGCACTGAAATTCCATTAGTTCCTCCCTACACGCAATTTGTTAATGCTGATAAGACTAAAACCGCAGAGTTAGGTGGATGGTCTGCAGCAACGGCGGTCAATAACAATAATTTAGTAGCAGGCTACGCCAGTACTGCCATCAGTAAATATGGTAGTGAGCGTGTGACTTACTGTTTAAGTACCGATAATACTTTGCCGTTGGATGTATGCGTTCAACGTGAACAATACCCGAATACAACGGGTACACGTAATATTCAGTACCAGACGCGTGCTTATGTATGGCAAATTGACAATGATGTTGCTACTGGGACTGAGTTACCTTTGGGGCTGACTCCAGCGACTGATAATACCTTGACCTTTACCGCCCAAGCACTGGGTTTGAATGATAATGGCGTCGTTGTGGGTCGCTCACATGTTTATCGTGGTGGTGACACCAATAATTTGCGTCAAGATGCAGCTTATTGGGCTAAAGATACTGAAGGTAAATACCAATACCATTGGATCCCTATGGTCGATTCGATTTCTAGCTCTATTGCCTATGACATCAACGATAGTGGTATTCTTGTCGGTAGTTATCGCAGCTATATTCAAGGTTATTTGCGCGACAAGTTTTTCTATTTTGATACGAATCAAGCTGATGCAACAATAGTAACCCCGAATGATTTCGCCGCTTCTACAACGGATCTTTCGAGTAAACCAAAGGATATTAATAATAAAGGTCAAGTCGTAGGCTATATAGAAACCACCTATGATAAGGAAAAACCACGTCCTAAGGCGGGCTTCCTGTATGAGAAATCTACCGGTGAATTTAGTAATCTTAACAACTTGTTGACCTGTGAATCTAAGGGCTATGAAAAGGGCTCTGATGGCAATTGGACCCGTCATAAGGTTGAATTTACGGATGGTACTGGAAAAGTACTGACTTATAACAGTGATATTCTCGTTGTTGAAGCGACCAGCATTAATGAAGATGGCACCATTGTGGGAACTGCCTTTATTCGTAAGCCTTCTTTCCAGTTAGACTCTAATGGTAATATTATTGTTGGTGAGAATGGTGAACCACTATTTGAACTGAATGGTAATGGTGATCCAGTGACTGCTTATGTTCTACGTATGGTTGTGCTTAAACCTACAAGCAGTGGCGCAGCCTGTACTATGGATGATAGTCAAGATACCGGTAATTTTGAGCGTTCTGGTGCGGCAACGTTAGCTTGGTTATTTGCCTTGCCATTGGTGTGGTTCCGTCGTCGAATTCGTTAAGTTTTAAGCTTCAATTCAGATTAAAAAAATCGAGGCGAAATGCCTCGATTTTTTTTCGCTAGGATCTCAATAGTTTAATAAATAGTCAGTATAATAGCCGATTTTTTGATTGATCTTGGCGTCAAAAAGCACTATTTCTATGGGTGAAGCTTTTGCTTCTATTTTATGTAGAACAGAGGACGCTTGCATGAAAAGACAAAAACGAGATCGTTTAGACAGAGCTTTTTCAAAAGGATTCCAAGCTGGGGTTGGTGGACGCTCTAAGGAGCTCTGTCCATATGCAAATCTTGATTCGCGATCGCAGTGGTTAGGCGGTTGGCGTGAAGGTGTGGATGGCCGAGTTAATGGGCTATTTAATAAATAATTGAGTTTTACTCATTAATTAAATAGCCCAGAACAAGCAAAGTAATGCAGCATATTGCCCTCAGATGAGGGCATTTTTATATCAGTACTACAGATATCTTCAGTGTATTGGAGTAAGACTGATCAGAATGTAGACGTATCGCTAAAGACACCGACTTTAAGATCGGTTGCACTGTAGATTTGACGGCCATCAACTTCAAGGATTGCATCGGCAATACCCATCACCAGTTTACGGTGAATAGTACGTTTGATATTGAGCTTATAAGTGACTTTCTTAGCGCCTGGTAATACTTGACCCGTAAACTTCACTTCACCTACACCCAGAGCACGTCCTTTGCCTTCTGCGCCTTCCCAGCCTAAATAGAAGCCAACGAGTTGCCACATGGCATCTAGCCCTAAACAACCAGGCATTACCGGGTCGGTAATAAAGTGGCAGTCAAAAAACCATAAGTCTGGATTAATATCGAGTTCAGCGACAATTTCACCTTTGCCAAACTCACCGCCATTATCATTGATAGTAACGATTCTATCTATCATCAGCATGTTATCGACAGGCAGACGAGGTGAGTTTGGACCAAATAATTTCCCATGGCCACAGGCGATGAGTTCTTCTTTATTGAAACTGTTTGCTTTGTTCATTGTTTTACTACTCCAGCAATAAGAGCCGCCAAGATTAGCGAACACGTGTAAGCTAAACAACTCCGATCAGCTAATTAGCGGCGAAAAAATCCCAATTTTGCGAGTAATCTCGTGATTATGCCGATTTCCTCCTCGCCATTTCCTGCGAGCTTGTCTAATCGTTCCTGTACAAGGCCGTATAACGAATCATGTGGAAAATCATTATCTTCATCGGCTACACCCGCAGGCATTTGCATTAATAGCTCAACAGCTTGGTCCATATGCTCGATTGCATAGAGGTGAAATAAGCCTTTGCCTACAGCTGTAATCACTTTGGGATTGAGGTTAAGTTGTAACACGTTCGACTTGGGCATGATGACGCCTTGTTCTCCCGTGAGACCACGACGTTCACACAGATTAAAAAAGCCTTCAATTTTCTCGTTGATGCCACCAATCGCTTGCACATTACCAAATTGATCCAATGCACCAGTTATTGCCAGTGACTGAATAATGGGTTGTTCAGCAATCGCTGACATCAAACAGCAGTATTCGGCGAGTGATGCGCTATCACCATCAATTTCTTGATAGGATTGCTCGAAAACGATATTGGCATTTAGGTGTAATGGTGCATCTCGCCCAAAGATACGGTACAAGCAGGCAGAAAGGATCATCATTCCTTTGGCATGTATATTGCCACCAAGTTCAGATTTTCTTTCGATATCGGCGACTTCACCATCACCATAGTGAACAGATGCCGTGATCCGCGCAGGCTCACCATAACTGTAATCGATGGCATCAATGACAGTTAAACCATTGATCTGACCAACCATAGCACCCGAAGTTGGCAGATTTATGAAGTTGTCATCGAAGCTTTGACCTGAATACTCTTCCGAGCTGTTATGACGATAGTTGGCTTGGGCTAACGCGAGCTCAATACTGCTCGCATTGATACTCGGTTTACCACAATAGGCTTTAGCTTGTACCATCAGTTGGGCAAACTCGAGCATAGACAAACTGAGGCGGCGCTGATGTTCGGTTAACCGTGCACTATAACGAAAAAGTGGCGCTAGGCTTGATTGTTCTAGAGTGACCTCGACACTTTGTGCAACCGCTTGCAACCATGCGACGTATTGTGATTCTGTATAACGGACCAAGTCGATTTCGCTAGCGAGTTCTGCTAGTAGGGTAAAGTGACGTTGAAATTGCCAATCCTCAGTTCTGACTTGGCTATAAATCATTCCTGCACCTATAAGGACAATTTTACAATTGAGCGGGATAGGACTTAAGTTATTGCTAATCTGATACGCTTTATGGGTTAGGATTTGCATCACTAATTCCCATAAACCTTCACGTTTCCAAAGTGACTCGGCGCAAATAAATACATAATGACATTCGGCCAGAGCACCAGCTTGATACTGGCTTGTTGTTCCTGTTTGTGCCATACGGCCAATGAGGTCTACACGGCGAATATTACCACTGAGGTAGCGATAGCGAGTCGTTTTTTCGGCAATACTGACCTGATTTTCCTGTGGTTTCTCTGATTGCCACTGAAATGTTGCCGCTTTGTCAGTCGGGCGTGTTGCCACTAAATAAGCTGGAGATAACGGCGCTAGGCTATCAATACAGGCTTGGATCATTAATTGGCGGTCAATGCTCGGGAAATCAGCTAGATACAAGTGCTGATCGACAATAGCTTGGTGGAGTTTAAACGCATCCACAGCACGCTCTTGTCCTAAGAGTAATGCGCTTAGATTGTCAGCCGTTTCGGGAAGGGTTGGCAGGCTAAATTCAGGTGCGAGTGAAGACGTGGGTATCAAGAGTGAATTCATATAAGCATTTACCGTGAAAAGTTGCAGTGATTTTACCATACCAAGACGACAAGTCTCTCACTGTATAGGTGTTTTTACCTCTGTTTACTCGATTATTCGTTGAAACTGGGCATGTATTTGTTGTAAAAAACATCGGGGTGAACATAAGTTGAGCATTTGACTCGATATTTAAAAATTGAGGTTTACAAGTTAGCGGTATACTTATATTATTTTCGGCGTTCGGAGGGGTGGCAGAGTGGTTTAATGCACCGGTCTTGAAAACCGGCGTGGGTTTATAGCCCACCCAGGGTTCAAATCCCTGCTCCTCCGCCATATTTAGTCAAAAAGCCGCTAAGCAATTAGCGGCTTTTTGCATTCATATCGTTTGAACCCTTGGGTTCCTGATTTGAAGCGCAGCTACTGCGCTTATTCAAGAGAAAGGCCATCAGTAATGATGGCCTTTTTTGTTTGTGCTATTTCCGCTCTTGGGTTTTGACCTTAAACGTGGCGTCAGTGCCATGCTTTAGGGAAAGGCTATCTGTCATGATTGTTCATTGTGTTAACCCTAGATTCTTCATTCTGATATCAGTAACTGCTACTGATTAATGGGCTTTTTTATCCGCGCTTCTCATTTATGGTCTACACTAAGTTTGTGGCCAAGTTAATGGTTTTTATGGCCTTTAAAATTTGCACTAGGATGGTGCGACGTATGATTCTCGACAGTCTTGGACCATACGGCCGAACAATTCTCCCATCTGGGTGACTTATTTTAAGTAGAGAAAGCTATGTTGTTACCTACACGTATTTCGCAGCGGCTCACAATGGGCAGTGTAGTGCTGCTTCTACTGACCGGGCTCGCGGTTTTTGGTGTGATGTCACTTCGAGGGCAGCCTCGAGTGGTGGCGGCGAGTCAAGAGTTAATTGAGCAAACCGGTAGCAGTATCGTAAGGCAACTCGCCCTTAAGTTGGCAAGCATTGAGGGGATTACTTTAAGCCTTGCACACCTCGCCGAAGTGTTGCCCCACGAGCAAGCTCTTTATCTTAACTCCTTACCTAATTTGATTGATAACAATGGCGATCTCACTATTGCTGGCGGTGGGATCTGGCCTGAGCCAGATAAATTTGTCGCAGGGAGTATTCGCCACAGTTTTTTCTGGGCGCGTGGTAGCGATAATCTACTGGCTTATTCGGATGACTATAATGCGCCATCTGGCCCTGGGTATCATAATGATCCTTGGTATACGGGCGCGCGGACTAGCTCAGTATCTCAATGTTTATGGTCAGAGGCTTATCAAGATCCAGTCACAAAGGTGGCTATGGTGACATGTAGTGTGCCATATCGTCTCACGGGGACATTTGCAGGGGTCGCAACGATAGATTTAAAACTTGATGATTTAGCCAAATTTTTAACAGAACATGGCAATGTAACTGACTGTTATGCTTTCGCTTTAGACCAAGCGGGTAATATCTTACATTTTCCTGAAACGCATAAGTCCGACACTATGTTGCGTTTTACGGATCTCGTCGGGCAGTTACCTTGGCTTGCCCCCGTTGAAACTGCACTTAAGCAAACCTCAATCAACAAAGTGGTGTCTGTAAGCTTAAATAAGGATGGAAGACTTAATCAGGCGAGTGAGGTGAGCCTTTTTGTAATGCCTGATACTGGATGGGTGATTGGCCTTGTGACGCCTAAAACGCGAGTCACAGGGCTTGCCCGTGAGCTAACATTTGATATTTTATTGTTTTTATTACCATTACTCGCCATTTTACTTTCTCTGGCTTGGTTATCGGGTAAAAAACTGTTGGCGCAACTTGAGGAAACCACAGATCAAATTGCTTCCCTTGGGAGCGGTAGTTTGGGGGCGAATGTTGAGCTGCAAATTCAGCAAGATGATGAGATTGGCGCTTTGCGCCGAGCCGTAAACACCTATGCAGGGACGTTAAGGGCAATGTTAGATCTGATCACTCAAGAAGCGAAGAAAATTCAATTTGAGGCAACGCAATTAAGCGGACTTAGCCGTAAGTTAGCTCAGCGCGCAGAGCAACAGCGGCTGGAGAGTGCACAATTAGCCGCTGCGATAACGCAAATGTCTTCAAGCGCCATGGAAGTTGCGAATAATACCAATGATTGTGCTGCAACTGCGCAATCGTCTTTGATTGTAGTGCGAGAAGGGCAAACTCGTGTTGCAGCCAGCAATACTTCCATCGAGGCATTATCAGGAGAAATTGCCAACGCAACTAAGGTGATATCCCAATTGGCCCAAGACAGTCAAAAGGTGGGCGCTGTATTAGATGTGATTAAGGCGATTTCTGAGCAGACTAATTTGCTCGCTCTCAATGCGGCAATTGAGGCGGCTAGAGCGGGCGATCAGGGTCGTGGTTTTGCAGTCGTTGCTGATGAAGTTCGAACCCTTGCGGGGCGAACTCAAGATTCGGCCAATGAAATTAGTACCATGATTAACGCTTTGCAATCGGCTTCGCGGCTCGCTGTGCAAGCAATGCAAGCTGGGGAGTCCCGCACTGTCCATGCGGTTGCGGAGGCTGAGGGCGCTGCCGATTCTCTATCGAGTACCGTACAAAGTTTCGATGATATTTCACAGCGTGCCCAACAAATCGCGTTAGCTGCTCAGCAGCAAAGCCAAGTCACTCAAGAAATTAATGAGTTGGCGGTGCGAATAAATAGCATCAGTGAAGATAACTCTCTCGATGCAACGGCGCTTGATGTGTTAAGCCTTGAGATGCAGAAACTATCTGACCGTTTAATCAATATCAATCGAGCTTAGTCTTAATATAGTGTGAAGTGTGCCACCTTAAAATGGCGCTTCAACTGACAAGGGTGTCAAAGATAAGTTGAATAACGCGATATTTTTAAGCGGATTGGATGTAGATTGACCATGTAGATTGCTTCTTTAAATTAAGGGTTTACAGCAGAGTAGTAGATAGCTATTATCTCGCTCGTTCGGAGGGGTGGCAGAGTGGTTTAATGCACCGGTCTTGAAAACCGGCGTGGGTTTATAGCCCACCCAGGGTTCAAATCCCTGCTCCTCCGCCATATTTACGAGAAAGGCCATCATTACTGATGGCCTTTTTTGTTTGTGCAATTTGAACCAAGGTTCCTCATTCTAAGTTCAGCTCCTCCGCCATATTTAGTCAAAATGCCGCTAAGCAATTAGCGGCTTTTTGCATTTATACAGTTTGAACCCTTGGGTTCCTGATTTGAAGCGCAGCTCCTGCGCCATATTCACAAGAAAGGCCATCAGCATTGATGGCCTTTCTTGTTTGTGCAATTTTCATTTCAGTTTTCTCATCCTAAGCCCTTTGTTGTTCACGGCTTTCGATTTAAGTGAATATGAAATAGTCAATCAACGCTATTAACCATAAATTTAAGTTTACAGTGGCGACAGAGATAGCTATTATCTCGCTCGTTCGGAGGGGTGGCAGAGTGGTTTAATGCACCGGTCTTGAAAACCGGCGTGGGTTTATAGCCCACCCAGGGTTCAAATCCCTGCTCCTCCGCCATATTTTACAAAAAAGGCCATGTTTATTCATGGCCTTTTTTGTGTGTGAAATTTGAACTAGGGTTCTTCATTCTAAGCGTAGCTCCTACGCTTTTTTGCATTTAAGCTATTTAAAAACCTTAGGTTCCTGATTCTAAGCGTAGCTCTTCTGCTATTTTCACGTGAAAGGCTATCAGTAATGATGGCCTTTTGTTTTTCTTGAACTGAAAAATTGCCTATATTTGCTGGATATTTTGATATCGATTTAACAGGGATTTTAGGCTGGTCATTCTGGGGTTATTGCTTCGTTTTTAAACGCTTTTTATTGGTATGCTATTCTGGAATCGTTCCTTTAAATATCATCTAGTTAACAATGTTGAATTTATGCTTTGCGAAATGGGGTTGTTGGGCTAAATTAGCCCTATGAACTCGTTATCCGTTTGCCATGTTGCTTTTTCTAACACACGGATCGAGCTGTAAATTGTAAAAGGTGGGTTAAGTTGATTTCGATATATTTGGTTGACGATCATGAGCTTGTGAGAACTGGGATCCGCCGCATCTTGGAAGATGAACGTGGGATCAAAGTCGTGGGCGAAGCCCCTGATGGTGAGACTGCGGTGCAGTGGGCTCGCCAGAATGAAGCGGATGTGATCTTAATGGATATGAATATGCCTGGGATGGGCGGATTGGAAGCCACTCGAAAAATTTTACGATATCAACCCCATGCAAAAATTATTGTATTAACTGTACACACGGAAGATCCGTTCCCAAGTAAGGTGATGCAGGCTGGCGCTTCGGGCTATTTAACAAAAGGAGCGACGCCGCCGGAAGTACTGCAAGCGATTCGTCAGGTCTCTCGCGGACAACGTTATTTGTCCCCAGAAATTGCCCAACAGATGGCGCTGAGTCAGTTTAATCCCGCCGATGAAAACCCGTTTAAGTCTTTGTCTGAACGTGAGTTACAGATCATGTTGATGATCACTAATGGCGAGAAGGTTAACGATATTTCTGAGCAACTGAACTTAAGTCCTAAAACCGTTAACAGTTACCGTTATCGTTTATTTGCTAAGCTGGGGATCAGTGGTGATGTCGAACTAACGCGGTTAGCTATTCGCTATAAGATGTTGGATGCTGGCCATTTTTAATGGAAAGTGGATTGCGTTGGTCGATGACTTTAATCTAGCGAGTTCTTGGGTTACATGTTCCTATGTTGTTTGTGTTAAGTCTTCAAAACTGTGGGTGTGAATGATGTCTAATGAATTTAACGCCCAAAGTTTCTTACGTACTGTTTCATCCTCTGCTGGGGTTTATCGCATGTATGACGTCAAGAATGACGTCATTTATGTGGGTAAAGCAAAAGATCTTAAAAAACGGCTCAGCTCGTATTTTCGTAAAAACCTCGGTAATGTTAAGACCCAAGCCTTAGTCTCACATATTCACCATATTGATGTGACGCTGACCCACAGTGAAACAGATGCTCTGTTGCTTGAGAATGATTACATCAAGCAATACATGCCAAAATACAATGTGTTGTTGCGTGATGACAAATCTTACCCTTACATCTTATTAAGCCAGCATGAGCACCCAAGGCTTGCCTATCATCGCGGTCCGCAGCGGGAAAAAGGCCACTATTTTGGTCCTTATCCCAATGGCGGTGCTGTGCGTGAAAGCCTGCATTTGATGCAGAAGCTGTTTCCAATTCGTCAATGTGACGACCTTTACTACAAATCGCGCTCACGGCCCTGTTTACAATATCAACTTTCCCGTTGTAGCGCGCCCTGTGTGGGTAAAGTCAGTAACGCTGATTATGATGAGCAAGTGAAATTAGCCAGCCTGTTTTTAAAGGGGAAAGATCAGCAAGTGATCAGCGCCTTGGTTGATAAAATGGAACTTGCGGCTGAGCAGCAAGCCTATGAACAGGCAGCACGATTTCGCGATCAGATCATGGCGCTGCGTAAAGTTGCCGAGCAACAGGAAGTCTCTAATAATAAAGGCGATATGGATGTTATTGGGGGGCATTATGCGTCAGGCATCGCCTGTTTCCACCTGCTATTTATCCGCGAAGGTAAAATTTTTGGCAGTCGTAGTTATTATCCTTCAGTGCCAGCCCAAACTGATATGGATGAAGTGCTGCGCTCCTTTATCCTACAGTTTTATTTAAATGCAGATATTCAACGCACTATTCCAAAAGAAGTGGTGATTAGCCATAATTTTGAAGAATTACATGAACTTGAAGCGGCAATTTCAGAGGCGCTAGATAAAAAGTTTTCGATTAAGACCAATGTTCGCGCCGACAGGGCGAGCTTCTTACGTTTAGCCGTGACCAATGCGACGAATGCAGTGGTTACGCGCTTGTCCCATAAAAATACGGTCGAGCAGCGTTTTGTGTTACTCGAAGAAATCTTAGAGTTGAGTGGGCCTATCCAGCGGATGGAATGTTTCGATATCAGTCATACCATGGGAGAGAGCACCGTTGCCTCCTGTGTGGTATTTAATCGAGAAGGGCCGCATAAAGGCGAGTATCGTCGTTATAACATCGAGGGTATTACGCCGGGCGATGATTACGCGGCAATGAAGCAAGCGGTAAGCCGCCGTTTCGATAAGATTGAGGCAGGCGGTAAAATCCCTGACATTCTGTTTATCGATGGCGGACTAGGGCAGTTGCGTATTGCCCAAAAGATAGTGGATGAAAAGTTTGTTCATTTGGATAAAGCACCGCAGCTTATTGGGGTGGCGAAAGGTGAGGGCCGTAAACCTGGGCTTGAAACCTTGATCTTAGGGGATACCGAAACCAGCTTTTCCCTCGAAGGGGATTCGCCAGCACTGCACCTTATCCAACATATTCGTGATGAATCCCATCGATTTGCAATCACTGGCCACCGTAACCGTCGCCAGAAAACCCGTAATACTTCAACATTGGAATCGATTCCTGGTATTGGCCCTAAACGTCGTAAAGCTTTGTTACAGCATTTAGGAGGATTGCAGGAAGTGAAAGGGGCAAGTGTGGCGGAATTAGTCAAAGTACCAGGGATCAGCATAGAAATGGCACAAACCATTCATGATGCATTGCGAGGGTGATAAAATTAAGGCAAGATTGGCGCTGCTTTTGACTAACTGGTTTGATCATGCCGTTTAACTTACCTATAGCATTAACTCTTTTCAGGCTTTTTTTACTGCCCATTTTTGTGGTGCTGTTTTATTTACCCTATGACTGGACCCCTTTTGTTGCCGCATTTACCTTTTGGCTCGCGGCGTTAACGGATGCATTAGATGGTTATGCTGCCCGTAAATTGAAACAATTAACTCGTTTTGGCGCTTTTCTTGACCCAGTCGCTGATAAGTTGATGGTGATTACAGCTTTAGTTTTGTTGGTCGATCAATACGCGAATATCTGGCTGACATTGCCCGCCCTGTTTATGATTGGTCGCGAGATTGTCATTTCAGCGTTGAGGGAATGGATGGCTGAAATTGGTAAACGTGGTACTGTCGCCGTGTCTTGGATTGGTAAATATAAGACGGCTGCGCAAATGGTGGCAATTATTGGGCTGATTTGGCAATACAATCCTTTAATGACTAATGCCGCATTTGTACTGTTATATATCGCCGCTGTATTAACGTTTTGGTCAATGATGAGTTACATTTTAGCCGCTTGGAAAGATCTTACCGCTGAATAGTGCAATAAAAAATCAAAGAGATTATTTAGTGTGCAAGCAGTAAGTTATCGATAAAACAGCGGTTGACACTGGGTGGTAAATCGGTAGAATGCCACCCCGTAGACAAGAGGCAATGTGCAAACAAAGTCTTAACGTTACCAAATATTGATGTTTGATATTAGCTAGGTAATAAAGTGAAATGCTTTGTTTATCTGAGTGACTAGTAAAACAAGATGCGACATTAGCTCAGTTGGTAGAGCGATACCTTGCCAAGGTATAGGTCATCGGTTCGAACCCGATATGTCGCTCCAATATTTTTAAAGTCTAATTCTACTCAACATGAGTTAGCAACTATGGCGCGATGGCAGAATGGCTATGCTGCGGATTGCAAATCCGTCGATCTCGGTTCGACTCCGGGTCGCGCCTCCATAGATTAAAATATTAATGACACGATTCCCGTCGTTAATATCAAGAGTTTGCCCGAGTGGTGGAATCGGTAGACACAAGGGATTTAAAATCCCTCGCTGGTAACAGCGTGCCAGTTCAAGTCTGGCCTCGGGTACCATTATTTTGATAGTGATGGTAAAAATAAAGTCCGAATCTTCAATAGGCTTTATTAAATAGATTTATTAGTGTTAAGCGTTAATGATTTAGAGTTAATAATATTTTTGACATGATTCCCGTCATTAATATTCAGCGTTTGCCCGAGTGGTGGAATCGGTAGACACAAGGGATTTAAAATCCCTCGCTGGTAACAGCGTGCCAGTTCAAGTCTGGCCTCGGGTACCAAAAAAGAAAAAGCCTCGATATTCATATCGAGGCTTTTTTGCATTCAGATTTCTACTTTTAGTCGGCATTCTTCGTGAGGGGTTTAAGGTCAAACTTGACTGACACACTTAACGTACTGCTTACTTTAGTTCGCAGAGGTCCTTGCTGCGACGCACATCAGGAAAGGCTAATAACCCTAAAATCACACAATAGTGCTATGTTTTAAGCTGATAGTGTCATTTTGAAGTAAGCCTGTAGTTATGCTGGCAGAGAAGTCGAGTGATAAGGTATGGGATTATGTTTGCTGAAAAGCAGGTCGTGAGTTTTTAGCCTTGGCTTGTTCTATTTATGTTAGAGATAAAACCTATAAATAGTAAGCCTATAAATAAAACCCTAGGCATAAAAAAGCGCCAGTAAATACTAGCGCTTTTTATTCACTTACTCGGTCAGTTTATGCTTGTTAGACAGTGATACTAGTGAATATCAGCTTATTGCCAATCATCGCTATTCCAGCGGTACAGCCAAGTCGCTGCAAGTGGTTTATCGTCTTTCTTAAGCTGTATTCTCAGTTCGGCTACATTGGTACTTTCTGGTTCGAAGCTGATAAATACTCGAGCGCCATTGATGTCTGGGTGGGCGACAATCCGAGACGACAGGATTTTACCTTTGCTGATGCTGGCATCGATGATAATTTTATCAATATCTTGCGGCTTGATGTTACTGAAATCGATAAGTAATTCTTTGCCTTTTGCTAAGACTTGCCCCTTAGTACTGCGGACAACACGTGCTTTTGACGCCGTAGAAGGGCTGTCGTTTGAGGCTGTTATGCGATAGGAGTATTTATAGGGCTGATCCTTTTTCAGTCCGCCTTGCGGCTCCCAATAGGCAACTATGTTGTCGTTGGTTTCAGCATTAGAGGGAATTTCAAGCAACACCAGTTGGCCTTTGCCCCAATCATTGAGGGGTTCAATCCATGCAGAAGGTCGAAGTTGATAGTTTGCACTCAGATCTTGATAGTCTTCAAATTTACGATGGCGCTGGATAAGACCAAACCCCTTTATATCTTCATCGCCAAAAGCACTGATCTGCAGTTTGTTAGGATTATTTAATGGGCGCCATAGGCGTTCGCCATTACCACGATCGATTTGTAGGCCGTCGGAGTTATGTACTTGTGGGCGGTAATCGGGTTTATCTGAGTTATCGAGTCCGCCAAAGAGGAACATAGAGGTCAGCGGTGCAAGACCCACATGCTGGATATCTTTGCGTGGGAATAAGGTTACATCCACTTCGACACGTGATGGTGAACCGGGATAAATACCAAAACGATAGGCGCCAGTGACACTTTGGCTATCTAGCAGAGCATGAACCACAATTGCTGTCTGATATTTAGATGGACGCTCGACCCAGAAACGCTTAAACAGGGGATATTCTTCACCTTTTGGCTGAGCGACATCAATCGCTAAACCACGATTAGACAAGCCATAGGTTTGCCCTTTAGAGAGCACGCGAAAATAGCTCGCACCTTGAAACATGATGAATTCATCTTTTATTTCATCATCATTGATAGGGTAATGTAAACGCACACCCGCGTATTGGCCCACTTGAGTGATGAGTTTTTCAATGGTGTCGTTAGGGACATCGAACGAAGCTTCTGTTAGCTCAATTGGAATAGCTTTGCTGTTTTCGACCACGTCGATATCGACAAGGTTTTTATAGAGAAAGCCTGGAGCAAAAAGTTGTACCGAAAATTTGGTCGGTGTTCCGCCCCAAATCGCGGCATTTTCTTGGTAATTGATTTTGCCATAGGTCGCGAAATCGAGATCAACCAGTTCTTTAGGTGCTTTTTTCGCTTCTTTAAATGGCTTTTGCGACAGTTGTTGAGCGAGTTCAATGACTGTGTCTTGGGAGAATTTTTTGGATTTCTTCTCTGGTGCAGGCGTTGGTGTTGTCTCTGCCGCTGCGGCATTGACGTTGTTTATGCCGACGACATAGACGATGGCGGTCAAGATGACAAAAGATAGTTTTTTGAGTAATGCCGGATAACCGGTAGGGTAATTCATCATAAGATTCATTCGCAAAATGGAAACTCCTTACTAAAATGACGCTGATTCATAGGCACAATGTATGCTTCAGTCTATCTAATCCCTAAATATTAATAACTTGTCTGCTATAAAATCCTCAGTCGTGGGATTCGAGTAGCTGAGGTGAGGGATAATTTTACCTGCGTAGCTAGATATTTGTAACATAAATTATGCTTGGCGCTATTTTAGGTGCCGTTCTCAATACTTTGCGGTGTGATTTTACGATAAGTAATCGCAATTGGTACTGCAGTAAAAACTGTCTTGGCTGAGCTAACACTGTTCTCATTGAATTTAGTGGCGTTTTTACACAAAATTGGCGCAGTTGAATCGAGAGTGTTAATTAAAAACTTACAATATCAAATGGTTAATCTTAATTGTTGCTAATGAGTGATTCAGGCTCACGGTGTTAACTGTGAGCCCATTTAGATATGCTAACGTGGATATTAGGACTTGAGTAAGTGCGATAGGTCACTGCCCACAGGAATTAGGATCTCTTGCTGCTCACCACTGAATAAATACGCAGGTTTGTTACCTAAGAGTGATAGTGTGTCTCCTTGTCGCCACAAAGCTGAGCCTTCAACTATACCGATCACTGGGGTTAATGGGTCGACTTTAGTGAATTCTAATAATCGCTGGGCACGGGTTTCACCATTGTGGCCCGGTGCTTGGTAATTGGAATAGTGTGGATTGAGCTGGAACGGCACTAAGTTTAATGCGTTGAACGAAGGCGGTTCGATGATCGGCATATCATTAGTGGTGCGAATACTCAGTCCCGATACGTTTGAACCCGCACTCCAGCCGATATAAGGTTTACCAAGGGCGACTTGCTCACGAATAAGCGTGACCAGATCATAATGATATAGTTGGTGTAACAGGTGAAAGGTGTTACCCCCACCGATTAAAATTCCATCGGCATCTTTTATTGCTTGTTTAGGGTCTGGATGCTGATGAATACCACTGATATCGAGTTCAAGCTCAGCTAGCCCAGTCACGACAGACGCTAAATAAGTGTCATAACTCATGCTAACCCCTGCATAGGGGATAAAAATCCATTTTTGTGCGTTGGCGGTGAGCGGTTTAATAAAAGGGAGCGCGTGGGCAAGATAAGGCGTATCACCGACACGAGAGCTGCTCAGTAGTAGGGCGTTGATTGTCATTTTGTATCCTGAAATCTCGGAGTGTATTGGCATGTTAACAAAGATTAATTCCGATAAACATAGAGAGTTAAAGCAGAATTGCGCTCTAGCACGGCTAGCGGCGGTGTTTTTCAAGATAGTGATCCCCACCAAGATGGAGCGTTCGGGGCATTCTACTTCTGTGTGGCATCAATGCAAAAGTCAGTGATTGATGCGCCTTGAATTAAAGCTCTCAGAACGCGATGAAACTCGTCTCTTGAGGTTGCTTGGGCATAAGTTTAAGTTTCGATTAATATACTGTCCCTAGACTCTCGGCCATGAAAGGCAGTGTCTATATACGAGAAAGATACCTATTTTAAAAACTCTTTTCTTTTACCACTTGAATTTCGATGATTTGGACATATTATGTCTTTGAACAAAGTTAAATGGCCTATTCTTGCCCTAAAGGAGCTGAAATGAAGCGTATATTTCTATTGATTGCGACTAACCTAGCTGTGTTGCTAGTAGCCTCAATTGTGATGTCTATTCTAGGCGTGAACACGTCTACTATGGGTGGACTGCTGGTGTTCGCTGCCATTTTTGGATTCGGTGGGGCCTTTATCAGCTTAGCCATTTCAAAATGGATGGCGAAAAAGACCATGGGTTGTGAAGTCATCACCACCCCACGTGACAGTACCGAACGTTGGTTAGTGGAGACGGTTGCCCGTCAAGCTAAGCAAGCAGGGATTAAAATGCCAGAAGTGGCGATTTATCAATCGCCTGACATGAATGCGTTCGCTACTGGTCCAAGTAAAGACAATTCATTAGTGGCTGTCAGTACGGGTCTGTTATATGGCATGAGCCAAGATGAAATTGAAGGCGTATTAGCCCACGAAGTGAGCCACGTTGCTAACGGTGACATGGTGACCTTGACACTGATCCAAGGTGTGGTTAACACGTTCGTGATCTTCGCGGCCCGTGTGGTTGCTGGTATTATCAACAACTTCGTGTCGAGTAATGATGAAGAAGGCGAAGGTTTAGGTATGTTCGCTTACATGGCCGTTGTTTTCGTACTGGATATGCTATTCGGTATCTTGGCTTCAATTATCGTCGCTTACTTCTCACGTATTCGTGAGTATAAAGCCGATGAAGGTGCAGCACGTTTAGCGGGTAAAGGTAAGATGATTGCTGCGCTTGAGCGTTTACGCCAAGGCCCTGAAAGTACGGCTATGCCTGCACAAATGTCAGCCTTCGGTATTAACGGCAAACGTTCAATGGCAGAAATGATGATGAGTCATCCTCCATTAGAGAAACGTATTGCTGCGTTAAGAGCGAGCTAATATAGAGTGAGTTAACTCTTAAATGTTAAATGTGAGTGCTTAAGATTCACTTGATATTAGATTGAAGGCTTTTAACATCGGGCTCAAACTTTGGTTTGAGCCCGATTTTTTATGCCTGCAGCAAATTATGCTGCGCGGTTGCCGCAAGGGCACGGTAAACCAGTGTCGTTTGTTTTGCTTTGATATTCCAATGCTGCCAAAACAGCGGCACGCGCATGCGCCGTTCAGGGGTGATCTCAATCAGTATCCCTTTATCGATTAATGGTTTAGCTTGTAAATGCCCAACGAGCCCATAACCTAAACTCAAGTTAATCGCTTCTAAAAAGCTCTCGGAAGAGGGGATAGTATGTTGCCACCATTGCCCTGGCGTCATATTGAAATACTGGGCGAGAAACTTCTCGTGCAACTTATCTTTGGTGGAGAACACTACCGCTGGCGCCTTTGCTAACTGAGCTTGGTTGATGGTGTTGAATGACGAGGTGTCACTAAATGATGGAGTGTCGCTCAGATCGCTAAAATAGCGCGCGGCAAATTCGGGCGTGGCCACACAAAGGTATTCCATGGTGCCTAAAAACTCACTGCTGCAACCCGCCATCGGCACTTCGGTTGTGGTGACACATCCGACCGCTTCACCATTTTTCAATAGATGATGGGTGTAAGACTCATCATCGACAATTAATTCCAATAACCAAGCGTGGCGACTGAACATGCCTGCTAGCGCAGGTAAAAACCACGTGGCCAAACTGTCGGCATTCACAGCGATGCGCACTGTGGTTGGATGGTTGGGATCGTCGGCGTCCATCTCGGCTCTTAATTCACTCTCGAGCAATTGTACCTGTGAATAGTGACGCAGCAGGCGCTTACCTGTGGGCGTTGCGACCACAGGATTGGAGCGAATAAGCAGTGACTGACCGACTTTTTCTTCAAGTTGTCGAATACGCTGTGATACAGCCGACTGAGTAATGTGCAGCACTTTAGCGGCGCGGTCGAAGCCGCCTTCCGAGACTACAACGGCGAGCGCTTTGAGATTGGCGTATTCCAGCATAGTCATCCTTAATCGATCTGTGTTTGATGGTTATTAATCTTACTTATGATACATAAAAAACATTAGTTATATTAATTTTGTTGTTTTGACTATGCTAGCGCCTTCTTTGAACATGAGAGGTGGTTATGCAAGCGGCATTTATACAGGGTATGGGGATTGGTGGGAGTTTGATTATTGCTGTGGGCGCACAAAATGCCTTTGTGCTCAAGCAAGGCATCAAGCGCTCATACCCGTTACCGATTGCCTTGCTCTGCTCTATCATTGATGCGCTGATGATCACTGCGGGTGTCGCGGGGCTAGGACATATTATTGAGTCGTTTCCCACTATTAAGCATGTGGCGAGTTTCGGTGGCGCCGCGTTTCTACTTTGGTATGGTGCGAATGCGCTAAAGGCGTCGTTTGTGGCTAAGGGCATTGAGATGGATCAGGCCAATAATGCGGACACATTTAAGAAAGCCGTACTGACGACGCTTGGGATCAGTTTACTTAATCCGCATTTGTATCTTGATACTGTGGTGTTGCTCGGCAGCATTAGCACTCAATTTGATGATTTCGATCGGCCTTGGTTTGGCGCGGGTGCCGTACTGGCATCATTTATTTGGTTTTTTGGCTTAAGTTTTGGTGCGCGTTTGTTAGCGCCCATTTTTACTCGCCCAGCGGCATGGCGTTACCTTGACCGTTTTATTTGGTTAACCATGTGGAGCATTGCCGCTGTGATTATTTGGCCCTATGTGGCAGGATAAACCGACGTTGTGATGCTATAGAATACGGGCATAGCTGAATGCTTTTGCGGTTTTTTGCTTGGTTAGACCGTATCTTGTGGTATGAAAGTGAAAATTTTTCATGAAAAAGGTCCTGATTTCAGGACCTTTTCGTTATCGATTGCCGATTATTTATTCAGGCTACCAAGTTCAACTGACAACGTTTACACTTTTGTGCCGATTAAAGCAGCAGCTTGAAGCCTTGTATTCATCGTCATATCTGTTATTAACCCGCGATTTGCGCGAGTACGACTTCATGGTGATCTTTGGTTTTAAACTTATCGAATACGTGGGCGATGGTGCCGTCGGTATTGATAAGGAAGCTTAATCTGTGGATGCCATCATAGGTTTTTCCCATGAATTTCTTTTCACCCCAGACCCCAAAAGCGTCGGCGACACTGTGGTCTTCATCGCTCAGCAAAGTGAAGTTGAGTGCTTGTTTCTCTGCAAATTTAGCCAGTTTAGCCACAGGATCTGGGCTAATGCCAAATACAGTGACATTATGACTATCAAGCTCGGCTTTACTGTCACGTAGACCGCAGGCTTGAACTGTGCAACCCGGCGTTGATGCTTTCGGGTAAAAATACACTAAAACAGGGCCTTGCTTAAGGCTGTCTGCCAGCGATACTGAGTTACCATGTTGATCTTGCAGTGTAAAGTGAGGCGCTTTTGCCCCAGCCGTTAAGGTATTCATCTATTATCCTCTGTCCTCTAAGATGGCAGTGCCTTCCATACGACGAATAGTACAATCTAAGGTCATATCTTGGGCGAGCTGATAGATACTCTGTTCGAGCTTTTCTAGTTCAACTTTTTCAGGAATATTAATGGTTAGCGACACATTTTGCGTTTGTTCACCACCGGGGAGTTCCTCAGAAAATGAACGTACTGCGGCAAGATCTAATGACCTGTCAGCAAGGAACTGGGTAATGCGTTTAATGGTGCCGCGTTGGTCCTTACCCGTGAAGCGTACTTCGAGGCGAGAAAGGTAGTTTTGTGGTGTGTGTTTAGAGGTGCGTTTCATCACCGTCAGCAGTTCTAACTCAACGCTGAGACTGGGGAACATACTTTCAATTTTCGTTATTGATGCCCACGAGCCAGACAACATCATGATCAGGGTAAATTCGTTACCAAATAATGCCATACGGCTATCGACGATATCGCAGTCACAGTCACTGGCAAGTCGAGCTAGTTTACTTACAAGTCCAGGACGGTCGAGACCCATCGCTGTTACGACCAGGAAATTGATCATGAATTTTCCTCACTTTTTCGATATCATAGAGCGAAAACTCAGGGTTAAAGCTGAGTTTTTGTGCGGGATGTAATGCTACCATAACTAATTCAATTTGAGAGCCCCGTTAATGCTTGTCATTAGTGGTTGGCATCAGTACCATAGCGAATCCTGAAATCTTGGGGAAAGTCAGATGATAAACGGAAGCATCGTAGCCTTAATCACGCCAATGAACAGTGATGGCTCAGTAGATTTTGCAAGTCTTGAAAGGTTAGTCGAATTCCATATTGACCAAGGCACAGATGCCATTGTTGCCGTTGGTACTACTGGCGAGTCAGCGACTCTGCCTATGCCTGAGCATGTAGCGGTCGTTTCACAAACCGTTAAATTTGCTGCGGGACGTGTTCCTGTCATTGGTGGCAATGGCGCCAATGCCACATCTGAAGCCGTTGAGCTCACCAAGTCCTTATCTAAGGTGGGTGTTGCCGCTATGCTTGGTGTAACGCCATATTATAATAAGCCAACGCCTAAGGGATTGATTGCGCATTATAAAGCCGTGGCCGCTAGCACAGATATTCCACAAATTCTTTATAATGTTCCAGGTCGTACTGCCGTTGATATGCTGCCAGAAACTGTTGCCGAGCTTGTTAGCGTAAGCAACATTATTGGTGTAAAAGAGGCGACCGGTGACATATCCCGTGTAAAACGTCTGCGCGAACTGTGCGGCGATGATTTCCTCTTGTATAGCGGTGATGATGCCACTGCCAGAGAGTTTTTACTCTTAGGTGGAAATGGCGTAATTTCTGTGGCTAACAACATAGTACCAAAGGCTTTTAAAGCTATGTGTGATGCGGCGCTCGCTGGCAATGCCGAGCTTGCTCAGAGCATAGATACCCCGCTGCGCGGTTTGTATAGCACACTGTTTTGTGAAGCCAACCCTATCCCAGTAAAATGGGCTGCCCATCGTATGGGTTTGATTAAATGTGGCCATATTCGTTTACCTTTGACTGAACTTTCTGAGCAATGTCATGGTCTGTTGATAGAAGCAATGACTCGTGCCCAGATAGAGGTTAAATAATTAATGTTAAAGAAAGTCACTCCACTGATCTTAGTTGCTGCTGTTGCAGCCTGTAGTTCGCCACTTGATCGCCGCCAAGCGAACGGTAACGACGACTATGTTCAGGCCGAGCAAGCGCCTTTGCTTAAGATCCCCGCGGGATTAAAAACGCCACCCTACAATAAAGAATTCGATGTACCAGCACTGGGTTCTAAAGTGAATGCTTCGCTGTATGGCAAAAACTTAGATATCCGTCCGCCACTGCAAGTACTGCCAATGGCGGAGGGTACTCATGTAGAAGAGGGCAGTGACAACATTAAAATCGTGGTTGAATCCATCGACAATGCTGTGGATTTGAAACAAGAAATCTTCACAAACTTAGATGGTTTCTTTGCTCAAAAAGGTATTGCTGTTCGTAGCCGTGATTTTGACAAAGGCAACGTAGAAACCGATTGGATTGAAAGCCGTGAAGTGATTGAATCGAGCATGTGGGGTGCGGATAAAGTTTATCTGTTGCGCCAACGCTATCGTTTTGATGTGGAAACACGTCCACATGGTCGCACTGCTAATATCGTTATTCACTTAGTTGAACACGAAGAGTTCTACGACGATAAAGCGCAACAAGTTTTATTAAGCGGTGAAGATAAGCAAAGATACACTATTGATATGCTGAACAGCGCCATTGCGTATATCAGCGTTAAGCGCGACCAAGCGATCCAATCGAATCGTTTGAAGCAAACCTTAGGTATTAATGTTGATCTCGTAACGCCTGAAGAAGGTAAAGCTTACTGGTCTGCTAAAGCCTCTTACAAGCAAGTGTGGGATCGTCTACGCATAGTGCTACCAGAAATGGGCTTTGAAATTGCCGATATGGATAGTGCTAAAGGATTGTACTTTATCAAGTTTGACGATAACTCTGGTTTCTGGAGTTCATTGTGGGGCGAAGATAAGTTAGCACTGAAAGAAGGTAGCTACCGTTTACTGCTTGAAGATGGTGATACTCCAGAAGAAACGAAAATCTTCCTTCGCGATAACGAAGATCAGCCATTAAGCGATGAAGTAGTTAGCAATGTGTACCAGTCACTGTCAAACCTGATGAAAGAAGAACGTCAAATACGTTAATTTCAGCAGTTGACTAGAAAAGGGCGAATTATCGCCCTTTTTTATTGGCTGCGATTTGAGTTTTAAGTAGGGGATTGTCGATTATCTAGGCGATCTGTGTTTCAGAATTAAATTTTCTATATACCAATCTTTTTCAAATGGTTTTAGTGATAAATGTTGAGTTACTGGTGATAAGTAAAATTAATCACTTAACAACCTTGTTATCGTACTGCATTCTGGCAACTCAACCATTGATATCGCCAAAGACACTTAATCATACATATTTTGCGCTATCAGCGTAATTTGTAAGAAAAAGTAAAACGTATTGATGCGATGATGTGAGTGAGTAAACTAGCCGTCATTAATGCGAGTCATTCCTTGGAAGCCCGATGAAAAAAATTATTCTAATAATCGCCATATTGGCCGCGGCATGGTTTGGATACCAAGCCATGCAACCGCAAGAGATTGCTGCAGCCCAGATTAAACTCATACCTAATGTGGTGATTGCCACTGCCGCTATGGCGCCCATTCGCGATGAAGTTGAAGCTATTGGTAGCAATAAAGCCGCAGAATCTGTAACGATAACGCCTAAAGTCACCGACATGGTGATAGCGCTTAAATTTGACGACGGCGATATCGTTAAAAAGGGCGAGTTATTAGTCCAACTGCAAAATGCTGAGCAGATCGCTAAGGTTAAAGCCGCGCAAGTCAAAGTCAGTGATAATCAACGTGAATTAGCTCGGATCAGTTCGTTGGTGACTAGCCGCACTGTGGCCGAGTTAGAACGCGACAGATTACAAACTCTTATTGATACCACCCGTGCCGAGCTCGAACAGGCGCAATCATCACTCAATGATCGCAGTATTCTGGCGCCTTTTAATGGCCGTTTAGGCTTACGTCAAATCAGTGTGGGCAGCTTAGTGTCACCCGGCACTGTGATTACGACATTGGATGATATTTCTACCATTAAGCTCGATTTTTCAGTGCCAGAGCGCTTTATTCAAGATTTAGAGCCAGGTAAAAAGGTTGAAGCCAAAGCGGTCGCTTTCCCTGATGTGACTTTCAAAGGTGTGGTGACATCGATTGATAGCCGTGTGAATCCAATCACACGCACAGTGATTATTCGCGCCGAAATCCCCAATCCTGAGCTGCGTTTATTACCGGGCATGTTGATGAAGGTCAAACTCATCAAGCGTAGCCGCGAGGCCTTGATGTTGCCTGAATCTGCCATTATCCCGATCCAAAACAGCCATTATGTTTATAGCGTCAATGCCGACAAGGTGATTGAACGTAAACAAGTCACTATTGGTATTCGCACCCGTGGCTGGGTGGAGATCTTAGACGGTTTAGCCTTGGGCGAAAACGTGGTGATCCGCGGCTTACTGAAAGTTCATCCTGGGGATAAAGTGCAAACTGAGTTCGCGGAAAAGTTTAGTTATCTTGCCGATACGAACGCGGAGCCAAGTGTATGATCCTTACTGATCTCTCGGTCAAACGTCCCGTATTTGCCTCAGTGATCAGCTTGCTGCTGGTCGCTTTCGGGCTTGTCTCCTTTGATAAATTGCCCCTGCGCGAATACCCAAACATAGATCCGCCAGTGGTATCTATCGACACGAATTACCGCGGTGCCAGTGCTGCCGTGGTGGAAAGCCGCATTACCCAGTTGATTGAAGACAGGATCAGTGGCGTCGAAGGCATTCGTCACGTGAGTTCATCGAGCAGTGATGGCCGCTCATCGGTTACCTTAGAGTTTGATATTAGTCGTAATATTGAAGATGCAGCTAACGATGTGCGCGACAGGATCTCAGGTTTACTCGACAATTTACCCGATGAAGCTGATCCCCCTGAAGTACAAAAGGCCAATGGCAGTGATGAAGTGATCATGTGGCTCAATCTCGTGTCGGATCAAATGACGACCCTAGAATTGACCGATTACACCAACCGTTATTTGTCGGACCGCTTTTCGGTGGTCGATGGTGTGGCGCGGATGCGTATTGGTGGTGGTAAGGTTTACGCCATGCGCGTTTGGCTTGACAGACAAGCCTTGGCTTCTCGCAGTTTAACGGTTGCCGATGTTGAGGCCGCGCTCAGAGCTGAGAACGTCGAGTTACCTGCAGGTTCGATAGAGTCGAAGGAGCGGCACTTTACAGTGAGACTGGAGCGGGGTTATCGCACTGCCGAAGATTTCGCAAACTTAGTGATCACCCAAGGGGAAGACGGTTATTTAGTCAAACTGAGCGATGTCGCACGGGTGGAAATTGGCTCTGATGAAGAGCGGATTATGTTCCGTGGCAACAAAGAGGCAATGATAGGTTTAGGCGTGTCTAAACAGTCAACCGCCAATACGTTAGAAGTGGCGCGCGCAGTGAATGCGCTGGTTGACAAAATCAACCCGACCTTGCCAGCGGGGATGTCGATTAAACGCAGCTACGATAGCTCAGTGTTTATCGAAGCCTCGATTAAAGAAGTGTATCAAACCCTGTTCACAGCGATGATTTTAGTGATTATCGTGATTTATTTGTTCCTTGGCAGTGTGCGCGCTATGTTAATCCCCGCGATCACTGTGCCAGTATCTTTGCTCGGCACCTTTATTGTGCTGTATGCGCTAGGTTATACCATTAACCTCTTGACCTTATTGGCGATGATCCTCGCCATCGGTATGGTGGTGGATGATGCGATTGTGATGCTGGAAAACATCCATAGACGTATCGAAGAAGGAGATTCCCCACTCAAAGCTGCTTTCCTCGGTGCGCGTGAAGTGGCTTTTGCTGTTATCGCGACCACACTCGTGTTGGTCGCGGTCTTTATGCCAATCACTTTCCTTGAGGGTGATTTAGGTAAATTATTTAAAGAGTTTGCCGTGACCATGAGTGCGGCGGTCCTGTTCTCTAGCCTAGTGGCGCTCACACTCACGCCTATGATGTGCTCTAAGTTGCTTAAGCCGAGCTCGCAGGATTCTTGGTTGGTGCGTAAGGTCGACGGCATCATGACAAAAGTGTCAAACCGGTATCAATTGTCCTTAAAATCCGCCATGGCTCACCCGATATTGGTGTCGATTCTGGTGTTAGTCGCATTAGGCTCTAGTGTCTATTTAGTCCAAAAAGTACCGCAAGAATTTGCGCCACAGGAAGACCGTGGTTCGTTATTCTTGATGGTCAACGGGCCACAGGGCGCGAGTTACGAATACATAGAATCCTATATGAATGAAGTGGAAAACCGCTTGATGCCATTGGTCGAAACGGGTGATATCAAACGTCTGCTCATTCGTGCCCCCCGTGGCTTTGGCCGCGCGGCGGATTTCTCTAACGGTATGGCAATCATAGTACTGGAAGACTGGGGCAAACGTCGTCCAGTAAAGGAAGTTATCGTCGACATTAATAAACGTCTTGCCAATCTCGCCGGAGTGCAAGCGTTTCCTGTAATGCGCCAAGCCTTTGGTCGCGGTGTAGGTAAACCTGTGCAATTTGTGATTGGTGGACCTAGCTACGAAGAGCTTGCCCGCTGGCGCGATATCATGATGCAAAAGGCGGCACAGAATCCCAAATTATTGGGATTAGATCATGATTATAAAGAGACTAAGCCTCAACTTCGTGTCGTCATCGACAGAGACAGAGCGGCGAGCCTTGGAGTGTCGATTTCAAATATAGGCCGTACGTTGGAATCCATGCTGGGCTCACGCTTAGTGACGACGTTTATGCGTGACGGTGAAGAATACGATGTGATCGTTGAAGGCGAGCGCGATAATCAAAATACTGCGGCGGATCTGCAAAATATCTATGTTCGTTCCGAGCGCAGTCAGGAGCTTATTCCGCTGTCTAACTTAGTGACTGTGGAGGAGTTTGCCGACGCTAGTTCGCTGAACCGTTACAACCGTATGCGCGCGATCACCATAGAAGCCAGTTTAGAAGATGGCTATAGTCTGGGTGAAGCCCTTGATTATATGAATCAATTGGCGCGTACCTATTTGCCAGCGGAAGCGGTGATTAGCTACAAGGGCCAATCCCTCGATTATCAAGAGTCGGGTAGCTCTATGTACTTCGTATTCATCCTCGCACTGGGGATTGTATTCCTCGTGCTCGCGGCGCAGTTTGAGAGTTATATCCACCCTGTGGTGATCATGCTTACTGTGCCGCTGGCTACCGTCGGCGCCTTAATTGGTTTGTGGCTTACGGGGCAGAGTCTTAATATTTACAGTCAGATAGGCATTATTATGCTGGTCGGGTTAGCCGCGAAAAATGGCATCTTGATTGTCGAGTTTGCTAACCAATTACGGGATAAAGGCGTTGATTTTGATAAGGCCATTATCCAAGCGTCAGCGCAGCGGTTACGACCTATCTTAATGACAGGGATCACCACTGCCGCTGGTGCCGTGCCATTGGTGTTGGCGGTAGGCGCAGGTGCTGAAACTCGTTTTGTGATTGGTGTAGTGGTGTTGTCTGGGATTTTACTGGCAACCTTATTCACTATCTTCGTGATCCCCGCCGCTTATGGACTCTTTGCCCGCAACAGCGGATCGCCCGAAGCTATCGCCCAACAGTTAGAAAAAGAATTAGCCCAAGACTAACGCCTCGTGCAGGTTGATGTTGGAAGCATACATATAGGCGCTTGGTATTCATCAAGCGCCTTATTTTTCGCCATTCGAACCTCGTTTTAGCCCTTGCCCTTGAAAAGCAAATTTGGAGCCCCATTTAGTAAACACTAAGCGTTACTTTTACCAAATTGCGTAACAAATAAAGGAAAATTTCATGTCACAACAAGAAACTCATGGTTTTCAAACAGAAGTCAAACAGCTGTTGCATTTGATGATCCATTCTTTGTATTCCAACAAAGAAATTTTCTTGCGTGAACTGGTCTCCAACGCTGCGGATGCGGCGGACAAGCTGCGTTATCTGGCGTTGACCAATGACGCACTCTATGAAGGCGACGGTGAACTGCGAGTCCGTATCAGTGCCGATAAAGAAAAAGGCACTGTGACCATCGAAGATAACGGCGTGGGTATGACTCGCGACGGCGTGATTGAGCATTTAGGCACAATCGCAAAATCAGGCACCGCTGATTTCTTTAAGAATCTATCGGGCGAATCCTCAAAGGATTCACAGCTAATCGGTCAGTTTGGTGTTGGTTTCTATTCGGCTTTTATCGTGGCGAAGAAAGTCACTGTTCGCACTCGCGCTGCCGGTCATAAGGCCGATGAAGCCGTATTGTGGGAATCAGAAGGCGAGGGTAACTTCACCGTTGATACCATCACCAAGGCGAGCCGTGGTACTGAAATTACGCTGCACCTGCGTGACGAAGAAAAAGAATTTGCCGATGATTGGCGCCTGCGTTCGATCATCACTAAATACTCAGATCATATCTCTGTGCCAGTCGAAATGTGGCAAGAAGGCTCGCCAGAGCGTGATGGTCCTGATGGCGAAAAAATTCCTGCGACCGAAGGTCAATGGAAACTCATGAACAAAGCCACGGCTTTGTGGATGCGCAATAAAGCTGACATCAGTGACGAAGAGTATCAAGAGTTTTACAAACACATTTCCCACGATTATACCGATGCACTACTGTGGAGTCATAATCGGGTAGAAGGTAAGCAAGAATACACTAACCTATTGTATATTCCTGCAAAAGCGCCTTGGGATATGTGGAATCGCGACCGTAAACACGGCCTAAAACTGTTTGTGCAACGTGTGTTCATCATGGATGACGCTGAGCAATTTATGCCATCTTATCTGCGCTTCGTGCAGGGCTTAATTGACTCAAACGATCTGCCGCTGAACGTATCCCGCGAAATTCTGCAGGATAACCACGTGACCAAAGCGATGCGTACTGGTATCACCAAACGTGTGCTTGGCATGCTGGAAAAACTGGCGAAAGACGATGCGGAAAAATATCAACAGTTCTGGGCTGAATTTGGTCAAGTGCTGAAAGAAGGGCCTGCGGAAGATTTCGCCAACCGTGAGCGTATCGCGGGCTTATTACGTTTTGCCTCGACCCACACGGGCAGTGCTGCGCCGACTGTGTCACTTGATGACTACATCAGCCGCATGAAAGAAGGCCAAACTAAGATTTATTACATTGTTGCCGACAGCCATGAAGCCGCCGCTAACAGCCCACATTTAGAGTTGCTACGTAAGAAAGGCATTGAAGTCTTACTGATGTCAGAGCGTATCGACGAGTGGCTAATCAACCACTTAACTGAGTACAAAGAGAAACAACTGCACTCAGTGACCCGTGGTGACTTAGAACTTGGCGAGCTGGAAGATGCAGCTGAAAAAGAAGCGCAAGAAAAGCTTGAGCAAGAATCAGTAGCCTTGGTTGAACGCATTAAAGCGGCATTAGGCTCAACCGTTGCAGATGTGAAAGTCACGTCTCGCTTAACCGATACCCCAGCCTGTGTGGTGGCGGGTGAAGGCGAAATGTCGACTCAGATGATCAAGCTGATGCAAGCTGCGGGTCAACCTGTGCCAGAAGTGAAGCCGACATTTGAGATCAACCCAGCGCACCCATTAGTATCGCGCTTAAATGATCTTCAAGATGAAGCCGCCTTCGCGGATTGGTCAAATCTGCTGCTGCAACAGGCGCAATTATCTGAAAAAGGTAGCCTTGCGGACCCATCGGCCTTTATCAAGCTGATGAACCAAATGTTACTGGCTAACATGAAGTAAATGACTATCGGGGCCCTTCTTTGAACGGCCCCGATATTGTTTCTAGTGCAGGAAGAGTGGTTTGCGCCTAGCCTGTCACTCAATCCGTTAGCGGTAAGACTCGATTTTAAGACTTGGTTCTAACGCTTAGTTTTAAAAGAATAAGGCCTCCCATGATAGAGGCCTTAAATGTTAAGGGAATACTATGGATAATATCCTCAGTCTGACTAAAGACAACATTCAACAAGTGGTTGATGCCTCGATGCAACAGATCGTGGTGTTAGCCTTTTGGGCACAGCCGCAGGAACAGAGTGTGGCCATGCTGCGCACCTTAGAGCAAGTCGCCATGCAAAATGCGGGTCGATTCGTGCTCGCAAAAGTTGACTGTGAAGCCGAATTAGAAATTGCCAATTACTTTCACATTCAAAGTCTACCGACCACGTTAGTATTGGATAAAGGTCAGCCTGTAGATGGTTTTGCTGGCCTGCAAGATGCGGCGCAAGTCACGGCTATGCTGGATAAATATTTACCGCCTATGTGGCAGTTACAGTTTGCACAGGCAAAAGCATTACTCGCCCTGAGTCAAGTTAGCGCAGAGGATCTTGCTACTGCGGCTGTGTTGCTTAAAGAAGCACATACAGGGTCAAATCAAGCGGGTGAGGTGAGTCTAGTGCTTGCCGATGTGTATCTGATGCAGGGCGAATTAGTGTTAGCACAAGCCATGCTTGAGAAGGTAGGGCTTGCTGACCAAGATGGTTACTACCAGAGTTTAAAAGCTAAGCTCGCACTTGCCCTAGATGCAGCGGATACCCCTGAAATTCGCGATTTGCAGCAAAAGTTTGAGCAAAATCCAACAGATTTAGTGTTATTACTCGAGCTGAGTAAGGCATTGCATGCCGCCCACCGCGATGATGAAGCATTAGAACTGTTATTCGGTGTGCTCAGTAAAGATTTAGGTGCTGAAAATGGCACAGTAAAACAAGTGTTTATGGAAGTATTAACGGCACTTGGCCAAGGTAATCCCATAGCCAATCAATACCGCCGTAAGCTCTATACTTTGCTCTATTAATGAAAAAAATCGCTTAGTAACCGCAGTTTATTTGCGGTTTCTGAGGCTAAAGTCGAAGCTAAAACCCTTCTCAATGGCGGCCAGATGTGCGAAGATCGCCGCCCTAAGAAGAATATCAATGCGAAAAGAGGACTCTTGAGATGCGCATTATCCTATTGGGCGCCCCAGGTGCCGGTAAAGGTACCCAGGCCCAGTTCATTATGGAACAGTATGGTATCCCACAAATTTCCACTGGTGATATGTTACGTGCCGCGGTAAAAGCCGGTACTCCACTGGGTTTGGAAGCGAAGAAAGTGATGGATGCTGGTCAACTGGTTTCTGATGATCTGATCATCGGTCTGGTTAAAGAGCGTATCGCACAGGAAGACTGTGTTAAAGGTTTCTTGTTAGACGGTTTCCCACGTACCATCCCACAGGCGGATGCGATGGCAGCAAACGGTATTAGCATTGATCACGTGATTGAAATCGACGTGCCAGACGAAGAAATCGTTAAGCGCATGAGCGGTCGCCGTGTTCACCCAGGTTCTGGCCGTGTTTACCATGTGGTTTTCAATCCACCTAAAGTGGAAGGTAAAGACGACGTGACTGGCGAAGATTTAGCTATTCGTCCAGATGACGAAGAAAGCACCGTGCGTAAACGTCTTGCGATTTACCACGAGCAAACTAAGCCGCTGGTTGAATACTACGGTAAAGTGGCTGCCGCTGGCCAAACTCAATACAACAAGTTTGACGGTACTCAATCGGTTGCGGCCGTGAGTGAGCAGTTAGCTAGAGTGTTGAAATAACCGAATAAAGGTTAATTTACGAGAACAAGTTCTCATATTAAGAAAAAGCCTGCCGATGCAGGCTTTTTTTATGGGTATCGCAATGTTAGCCTCCAAGTGAACTTCATTAACCATGAGCCTAACGTTGAATCCTTCCCCTGCTTTTGGTGTGTTATTGGTTAACCTCGGCACGCCTGAACAACCTAGTCCTAAGGCCGTTAAACGCTTTTTAAGGCAGTTTTTAAGTGATCCCCGTGTCGTTGATTTATCGCCGTGGATTTGGCAACCGCTGCTGAACGGCATTATCCTCAACACCCGTCCGGCGAAAGTCGCCAAACTCTACCAAAGCGTGTGGACGCAGGAAGGCTCGCCCTTGATAGTGATAAGTGCACGCCAAGCACAAAAGTTGGCGGTGGACTTAAGTGCAACCTTTAACCAGACCATTCCGGTTGAACTGGGTATGAGTTACGGCAATCCCTCCATCGATGCGGGATTTGAACGCCTGAAAGATCAAGGAGCAGAGCGTATTATTGTGCTGCCTTTGTATCCCCAATATTCCTGCTCGACGGTGGCAAGTGTGTTCGATGCCGTTGCCCGTTATCTTAAAACCGTGCGTGACATGCCGCAGGTTCGCTTTAATAAAGACTATTTTGACCATAGCGCTTATATTGCTGCGCTGGCACACAGTGTGACGCGCCACTGGAAAACCCATGGGCAGGCCGACAAGTTGCTCTTGTCATTTCATGGTATTCCACTGCGTTATGTGAAAGAGGGAGATCCTTACCGCGAGCAGTGTTTTGTCACGGCTAAACTGTTGGCGCAAAAACTTGAGCTGAGCGAGTCGCAATGGCAAGTGTGTTTCCAATCGCGCTTTGGCCGCGAAGAATGGCTCACGCCCTACGCCGATAAACTATTGACCGAGTTACCTGCGCAAGGGATCAAAAGTGTCGATGTGATTTGCCCTGCGTTTGCGACCGATTGCCTCGAAACCTTAGAAGAAATCTCCATTGGCGCTAAGGAAACCTTTTTGCATGCGGGTGGCAGCGACTATCGGTTTATCCCTTGTTTGAACGACGATGAGTTACACATTGAATTATTACGGCAATTAATCCAAGAACAAGCGGTATCTTGGGTATAGGAGCACTGGCTTCGAACTGATTTTGTGATAGAATCTGCGCCCTTCCGGCTAAGGGGTGGGTTTTTTGTCTCGCTAGCCTAGACTCAATATTTTTAGGATGCTGCTTGGCTTGACCGCCTCGGCAGACGCCAATTAGCATGGATGCCAGGAAAAGAGAGCCACTATGAAGTTTCCCGGTCAGCGTAAATCTAAACATTATTTTCCGGTTAAAACCCGAGATCCGCTGCTTGAACAGCTGACTCAACAGCCTCAGCCGTTTGCGACTTATATCAGCGGTATTGATCAAACCTTAGTGGATATCGAAGCGAAAGTGGAAGACGAATTGCTGAGCCGTTATGGCTTGCCCAAAGGCAATTCTACCTTGATCAATGATGAACAGGCCCACAGACTCTACACTGAGTTAAAAATTCATGGTTTGATTAGCGATGAATTTGCTGGTGGCACTATTGGTAACACAGTGCACAACTATTCTATTCTGGCCGATGACCGTTCAGTGCTGTTTGGGGTTATGAGTCAGAATATTGAAGTGGGCAGTTACGCCTACCGCTATTTATGTAATACCTCTTCTAAAGTCGACCTTAACTTTCTACAACCTGTAGATGGTCCTATCGGTCGCTGTTTTACCCTGATTTCTGAGTGCGGCGAGCGAACATTTGCTATCAGCAAAGGCGCTATGGATAAACTCACACCTGAATTTATCGATAAAGACGTGGTGCAGGGCAGTTCAGCCTTAGTGTTGACCGCGTATTTGATGCGCGCCAGTGATGGCGACCGTATTACCGATGCGGCCATGTGCGCTATCGAATATGCAAAAGCCGCCGAAGTTCCCGTGGTATTAACCTTAGGCACGCGTTTCTTGATTGAAGAAGATCCACAATGGTGGCAAAACTTCATCAAAGAACATGTCACCATTTTGGCGATGAATGAAGACGAAGGTGAAGCCTTAACGGGTTCACGGGATCCTCTGCTTGCCAGTGAAAAAGCTTTAGAATGGTGCGACATGGTATTAACCACAGCGGGTCCAATCGGGCTTTATACTGCGGGTTATACCGAGGACTCAGAAAAACGCGAAACGACTCACACGCTGTTGCCGGGTGCTATCCCTGAATTTAACCGTTATGAATTTTCCCGTCCAAAGCTTAAAAGTGACTGTGAAACACCAATCAAAGTGTTTGCCCACATTTCACCTTACATGGGCGGCCCAGAAAAAATCGGTAACACTAATGGCGCTGGCGATGGCGCATTATCGGCGTTATTGCACGATCTGGCGGCCAATACTTTCCACAAGACTAACGTGCCAGGCTCAAGTAAACATAAGCGTGATGGCCTATGTTATTCCTCGTTTTCTCAAGTGTGTAAGTACGCTAACCGCGTCGCCTATGAAGTCTTAGCTCAGCATAGCCCGCGTTTATCCCGTGGTTTACCTGAGCGCGAAGATAGCTTAGAAGAATCCTACTGGGAAAGATAAGTCGATAGCTGTATTGGTATTAAGCTAACTGATTTACGCTAGGGCAATAACGGCAAACCGTTGTTGCCCTTATTTTTATGACGTTTATCAGCAATCAATCAGCCAAGCGCTAATTTTAACTACAGGCAGTTGCGAATAAATGTTAACGTTAGTCGGGTTCAGGTAGTCCAAATACAGCGATAATTTAAGGTGGAATTTTCGGTGAAAGCGCAAATCTTAAGAGAAATGAAGGTACTCACGGCCATAGAGCCTGAGTTCGAAGTGCAACGTCGTGTCGCGTTTATTAAAACCAAACTAAAAGAAGCGCGCAGCAAGGCATTGGTATTAGGGATCAGCGGTGGGGTGGATTCTTCTACTGCTGGGCGTTTGTGTCAGTTAGCGGTGGACAGTTTAAACCAAGAAAATAGCCAAGGCGGTTACCAGTTTATCGCTGTGCGATTACCCTATCAGATCCAAAAAGATGAGCATGAGGCGCAATTAGCCTGTCAGTTTATTCAGCCCTCTAAGTTGGTGACAGTGAATGTGCATCAAGGCGTTGATGGTGTGCACAGCGCTACAGTTGCCGCGTTAGCCGAAGCCGGATTGCCTTTGCCCGATGTGGCGAAGGTTGATTTTGTGAAGGGTAACGTTAAAGCCCGTATGCGGATGATAGCGCAATACGAACTCGCCGGACTCGTGGGCGGGCTTGTGGTGGGGACAGATCACAGTGCCGAAAATATCACAGGTTTTTATACCAAGTGGGGTGATGGTGCCTGCGATTTAGCGCCATTATTTGGTCTTAACAAACGCCAAGTTCGCCAACTCGCCGCGTATCTTGGCGCGCCAGAATCGTTAGTCTATAAAGCGCCGACCGCGGATTTAGAAGACAATAAACCCTTACTCGAAGATGAAGTTGCGCTTGGCTTAACCTATGCGCAAATCGATGATTTCCTTGAGGGTAAAGACGTTGGCAAGGCGGTTGAGGACAAGTTGATTGGTATTTATAAGGCGACACAGCATAAACGTCAGCCTATTCCAACCATTTACGACTAACCCTGAATCGTCCTTGAATATGCACTCGTTTGAACTTTGTTCACGAGTGCTTTTTTATGCCTTTGTTATTTGGTGACTAATGCTGTGGTGACAGCCGTTACCACAATCATAATGGAATTATTCACTGTGTTGGGGCTCTGGCGTTGCTAAGTGTTGGCGTGTCAGGGCGAACAGTTGGTTTGGGTATTGGCGATAATCCAAATAGGGCGTGAGTAAAAAATGCTGTCCTAGCGAAGATGGCAGCTTAAGTGCGGTTATGGATTTATTTTGGGCAGTTAAATGCTGCGCATCGGAATCGTTTACGGACATGGTGAGCCCTAAAGCATTTGCGGCCACTTGCCCCGCAATGAGATGAATCTTAGCGTTTGCCATCAATTCAGTGCCGCCTATGCAGAGCAGTTCATTTTGCTTAAGTAACACTTGGTCACGATAGCTGCGCCAATCTTCTCCAACCGCGCTGACTTTTGCCATAATAGTGAAGATCTTACGCCAATGATTGCCATTGAGAGCTATAAGAGTCGCGACAGCATCTGGCTGAGTGTAATGCCAGCTGTCAGGTACCAGCGGCGCTGTAGGAAGATAGTAAGCGAACCTAGCGTGTGGATTACCGATTATCATCGAGAGCGTATAAGTTTCGTTGGAATAAGACTATTTTCGATCCTAACCCGATTAAGGCCTATGCGGCTAATAAAATTGCGAGATGAGTAAATTGGGTGACTAAATTGAAGTGATTAAATTGGAGTGATTAAATTGGAGTGATTAAATTGTACTGCTTACACTAGTGGTTTTTATCGCGGTAAAACGTTTGAAGGATGTTTTTATCTACCCGTATAATCTAGTTGCATATTTTATCTCCATGTAGGAACAGCGATGAAGGCCATCATCATAGGTTCGACAAAACACCTATTTTTAGCTGCAGTGTATGCGAGTACTGGCATAGTGGTGGCGTTACTCGCGACAGGGATCTATTTTCTTAATGCGCGCCCTGAGCTGTCACTTTGGCATACGGTCGAGCTAGAAAATGAGTTCCATTATAATACTAAACTCGCTAATTTTAATGAGTACTTAGCGCTAGAAGACCGCTTATTCGGCGAAGTTGAGCGCAAAGTTGTACAGAAGATTCCTACCTCTGAATTATCTCCAGTGAATCGCTATGTTAAAAATAGCTTGTCTGATCCTGCCCATTGGCCACAAAACTGGAATCGCAGTTATGAATGGTCTGTGGCTAATGCCGAATTTGGAGTATTACTGCTCCACGGTATGTCGGATTCGCCCTATGCTCTATCCAATGTGGCAGTGCACTTTAAAGGTAAAGCCCATGTGCTCGGTTTAAGACTGCCAGGACATGGCACGATTCCAAGTGGATTGACTGAGCTTTATTGGCAAGATCTGGCCGCAGCGGTGAATTTAGCCACAGCGCATATGCGGCAAACTCTGAAAGATAAACCATTATTTGTGGTGGCTTTTTCGACGGGTGCCGCCGTCGCGCTGAACCATGAGTTAGAACGTATAAGCCATGATAAAGCCCCTGATTATGATGGAATGATTTTTATCTCTCCCGCGATAGGGCTAGCGCCATCTGCGGCGGCTGCACGCTGGCAGAGTTGGATAGGACGATTGTTGGAGCTGGATAAACTGCAATGGAACAGTATTCAAGTAGAGTACGATCCCTTTAAATACACCTCTTTTGCGGTTAATGCGGGCGATGTAGTTTATCAATTAGCCCTGCGTAACCAAGGTTTATTGGCAGGATTAACGCCGCAGCAACGGGCGCAAGTTCCGTCGATACTCACCTTTCAGTCGGTAGTGGATGCAACCGTTTCAACCGCGGCGGTGGTGAATAATCTGTATCAAACGTTGCCAGAAAAAGGCCATGAGCTAGTGCTGTTTGATATGAACCGACTCGATGTAAATGCCAAGATGGTGTCCAATGATCCGCTTGCGGGCTTGTTGGCGAACATTAATAACCCTGAGTTACATTATCGCGGCACTGTGGTGGAAAATATCAGTAATGAAACCACGCAGGTTCAGGCACGATACTTTGGTTTAGATGAACTGGGTTTAGATGAGCAGAATTTAGATACACAGGATATAGGCACACAGGGTAAAGTGCTCACTCAGGTCAGTGAAAACGTGCGGATATTAGATTTATATTGGCCTGCAGGCGTGTATTCCTTATCCCATGTTGCGCTACCTTTTGGCATAGATGATGGGCTTTATGGCGCAGTGATCCAGCCTGATTTACATAGGATCCAAATCGGAGCCTCAGCTTCGCGCGGAGAGCGCGGCTTGTATAGCGTGTCAGCGTCTGAAATGTTACGACAGAAATGGAATCCATTTTTCCCGTATCTACTCGAGCGCATGGATGAGTACCGACTCGCGCATATGCACTCGCATTGAATGATGATTTAGTAAACGGGTGTCATTATGTCTGTTCTGCAGCTAAATCCTGTTTGAGTATGGACGTAATCAGTATCGAGCAATCATTATCGACGAAAATTGTGTCATTCAGAACATAAACTAAGCAGTTGATCAAAGAGATGTAATGAAGCCCTTGCGCAGTTGCGAGGCAATTGCTACAGTTCTGGCTCGCTTAAGATAAACCCCATAAACAGTATCTTAAGTGATAAGTAATTGAGCAAAAGCCGTAAAGATTATCGCTAAACTGTATTTAGCTAAGTCAGAACAGGTATGCAATATACTTAAAAATTCGGTATGTAGCGCAGCCCGGTAGCGCACTGTCATGGGGTGTCAGGGGTCGGAGGTTCGAATCCTCTCATACCGACCAAATTCATAAACAAAAAAGCCTGCAATCTTAATCAGTTGCGGGCTTTTTTGTGTCTGTAATTTGGATTTTTACTGCTTAGAGGTGGTGAAACAATGGTGAAATGGGGGTGAAACGGGTTTCAGAATTACAGTGTTCAAGTGCGCTGGTTGCCTTAGTTTTATTAATGGCTGAATTTAATCTCAGCGTGAGGTACTTCGGTCCATTGCAGATGATCCCGCACATAGATTTTGGTGGACTTAGCATCGGTGTGAGCCATTCGGCCTTGAGGATCAACACCCATATCAGAAAACAATCTGGCGGAAAGCGCACGGATCTCGTGGAAGGTTGGGCGCTGGCTCATTTCTAAATGATTGAACAGCGCTAACTCATCCCTTAATGCTGAAAACGCTCTGCTGAGATAATTAGGATCGAGCTGATAGCGGTGATCAGTCGCTTCACTTTGCTTATTGTGTTTGTCTGGTCGGCGATGAACCACATAAGGACAAAGCACTCCATCACGACTTTTATCAATAACGGCCTTTAATACCTCACCGATAGGGATTGCCACATGGCTGGCTTCTTGCTCTTCCACTTTTTGGCGATGAATAAATAATGTGCCGTAAATGCCATCGACAGGTTCATCAAACCATAGGCAACCACATTGGCCTTCCTTAGGTTTTTTAATGCTGTATTTTATCCGCGATACTTCAAGGCGTGCTTGGGTTGATTGCAAAGCAAGGTCCATCGCCGTTTGTAACCACAGTGGCGCAGCAGCATGGATTCGTTGATACACTTCAAAGCTTAGGCGTTGGCGTTCTTTACCTTTAGTTTTGCGCTTTTTCATCTTTCGAGAGGCCGGATTATCTAACATGATGGACTGGTCGATTGCGTAGTTAATCAGTTTCTCCAAAAATCCAAGTTTGCGGTTATGCACATTGGGGCTGGCATCAGGATGGTATTGGTTTAGATAGCCGTTGATGTGCTCAAGGCTAATATCTTGGCTGCTAACCTCAGCAAAATAGGTTTTAACCCGTTCGGCATCGTTGCGCATAGTGCTGCCCAGTTGCTTACTTGGTGCTTCCTCTTTAAATATCAACTCTAAAAGGCGGTCCACATGGCTGGCAAAGGACAGTCCATCAGCTTGAGGTGAGGCGCATGAGGCTTCAATCAATTGATCCACCGTTAACCCAACGGTAGGTCGCATAATGCGGTTGTACTCAACCGCAATTTGAATCGCCTGCACTTTATCTTTACCTAATGTTTTGCGAACACCATTTACCAGCGTAAAGCGGTAAGTGCCCTTGGAGCTATCAAACATTAGATGCTGAGGCAGATTTTTATTATGCGACTTTTTTGGGCGTACCATGTTAATTACCTTGAGGCTGCAATTAAATCAGACACCGCGCTGCTAACGGCGGGCGCGACACCAAAGTGCTGGTCTTCGTAAACATAGACCTTGTTATCTACAATGAGCCCGCGAATCACTCCACGTAAAATCCAACCTTTAATGGTACGATTTTGAGGCGCGGAATTGGCTGCAAACTCACGTTCAGACCACTCACTGGCCCTCATTAGTTTGGAAGGTTTTCTATAGGACATTTTAGACTCCTAGTATTTCAAATCGAGCGATAACGGCTTGTTCTCGGCTTTCAGTTGACGATAAATCGAACTTTGGGCGCTGGTTGAAAATTGCTGCTTCCTGCAGATTGCTTCATTCTGCTTCCTTATCTTTCGGAGCGAAGAACAGTGCGACGGGGCCATCTTCGGTGTCGTGAATGCTCAGCAAGAATGAGCCGGCCTTGTCGCAAACGGGTTGCCAATCGCTGATGTCGTTGTCGCCCTCGTCAAAGTAGCGCTCGATGAGGTTTTCAGGGGCATCGAGTTCAAACCAAATCGCCACAAACTCGCCGCCTTGGCGTGCCGCCCATGCTTCACACTCCACACGGGTTACGCCTTCGTCCCACTCGGGCAAATCTGGATGGGTCCAATAACCTTCTTCACGTTCTACTGTTGCTGCTTGTATCGACTTCATGCTGCTTCTCCTTGGCGCAGGGCTTGATATGTTTGCCATGCGGGCAAATCAGTGTTTGATACTCGCCAATCAAGCTCGCCAGCCTTGTCATAGGCCACTGAGCCGCCATATTGAGCACCTTCAAAAGTAAATGTCGCAGTGCAATACAGTTGTGGATATGCACCGTTAAACGCCGTGAAGGTCAGATCAGGGCGCAGTGATAACAGCTGTTGCTTAAAGGCGTCGGCATTAGCATTGTGTTCCGTGATGTCAGCTTGCTTTTGTGAATGGCACGCCGCGTTGCAATAAAACGCCTCGCCGATGCAGATCACCGCTTCAGTGTCCGTCGCATTGCCTTCATCGTCTTCGGCTTTAATTGGGTTGCCGCAGTGGTAACAGGTAAAGCACCAACCATCCGTCAGTAACACTTGATAAGGCACGTTACCTTGCTCAGCGTATTGGTCATATTCAGGGCAGCGAGTCACTGACATATCATCTTCAAAGGTCAGATTGAGTTCGCCTGCACCGATGCGACGAGCGGCAGCTGCATGTTGATGAAACACAATGCATGCGGCGCCCTCGCAATGTTCTTGTACTTGAAACGCTTTAATCTTGGGTGTGCTCATGCTGCTTCTCCTTTTATCCTGAGTTTTGATTCTGCGTTGAGTGCGAATACTTCGGCGTCGGCTTGGCCGAAGTCGCTGCACTCGATGGCGTTAAAAGACTTACAAATGCCCCAACCGTGGTAATTGTTTGGGGTGTACTTCACTTCGATTTGTTGCTGATCGCACATCAAGGTGAAGTAGGGCTTAGATAACGTCACCACGCCCGCTTTAGTGCTGAACGTATTCATGCCGCCTCCTTGTTTTGGTTGTCGCTTGCTTGGCTTACAGGCGAATGGCAGGGCAGGCGCATTGGGTGGTATTGGTACGAATACACTATGGTGCGGCTAATGCCCTTGGCGAGGTTGGTTAAGCCGTTGCCCAATGCTTGCCAGTAGAGGCAATCTAGTGCGCCGAGTGCCAGCGCGATTTTGATGCTGTCGCCCGTTGTGGCCTTGAGTAACAGGCTCAACTTATGGCTGCGGTAATGATTTAGCAGATGGCGAAACGCCGCTGATTGAGTCATTTAGGCCACCTGCTTCGGTTGCAAAGGGCTTGATTGCAAATGAGTTAATTGCAGTTTGGCCCAGTCGATGGCCTTAATGGCCTCGACCGTGGCGGCGATTTGCTCTAACTTCTTTTGCCCGCGCAGAAAGTTTGAAAGCTCAATACCGTGGCGAGCCGCCGCGCGTTCGGCGGGTAGGGCGCTGGTGTAATGCAGCGTTAACGCGGCAATCACCTCGGGCGAACTAATGCGGGTGAGTGACAGCAATAACGCAACGCGCTCTTGTGATTCAAAGCCTGGGAGTAAGTGGTTCATGCTGCACCGCCTGTGGTACTGATCACCCTGAACTCGACCACCCATAACCACGGGTTAGCATCAACGTTGTGATAGATTTGCTCCCAAGTGCGCAGGAATGCCGCCCGCGGCTTCTCATACCAGCCCGTCGATTTCGCCGCGGCAGAGCATGAATGATCAAAGCCCTCTTTTATGGCATCGTCTTCTGAGATCTCATTTAATCGCTCAACCCGAACGGCGGTGACTTCCAGCAGAATGCGCGCCGCCCAGCGTGGCATGTGGATAGAGGGAATAAACCCGCGATACTCAGCGCCACGATAATCAAAGTCTTCATCACCCGTACCTGCCGTTAATCCGCCACTGACATAATGCAAATCAGGCCAGTGTGCTTTGGTCATTGCCTCACGTACCCACAGCTGATCACCAAGCGTGCCGAACGGTGAAACAAACGCGCAATCTTCATCGCTAACCCCAAAAGCATTATCTTTTGCAGGTTGATAGAATCCCTGCTTATCAATCACTGTCGGCGTATACCATTCGGCATTTTTAGAAAATGGCGCCCAATCATCATGCGGCTGAGCTTTAAACATTCTCCGCGTCTGTGTTTTACGGCCATCAAGAATGACGCGCACCATTTCGGTGTTGAAGATAATAGGGCGTTGTTTCATGCTTCACCTCTGTTCCATTCGTGCTCAGGGCTTACGTCCCAGTAGCAAAACTCGATAAAGTTTTTAAAGCCGTCACCGTACTCTAAATAACGCTTATAGCGCTGCTGTGACTTAGTTGTTTTTCGGATACAGCCAATGCCACCGTATTCAACCTCCCAAGTTGGGTGGCAATGACGAATAACGCCTGGCTTGTCATCATCAAAGTTAACGCCAAGGTGATGACCGCAATCTTTGATGATCACGCCAGCGCGGCCATTCACTTTAACTAAGCGGCCTATTTCGGCTGGAACAGCGTAATGCTGTTTGATGTAGTCAAATTGGCTCATGTTGATTTCCTAATCTTCTAACCAAGAAACGGTGCAGACCTTTGGCGGCACGAATGGCGACAGTGCGGTCGGTGGTAAACTTGCCACCGGGCAACATCCAACCTTCCTTAAACGCGACGATATGGCCAACGCCGATTTTGATATCGCTGTGTAGCGGTTTGTCATCAGTTATCATGCTGCTTTCCTTCTCTCGTCACTGCACTCAGCCGAGCTAAGCTGCGGCTTCGCCGTTAAACACCACCAGATTGATGATGGGTTTCTTGGTTTTGGGGTTCACCTTGTCCGAAAGCTTGTGATAGCGAATATGCACATCGCGGTGGGCTTCTTGGGTCATGGCTAACACGATATATTGCTGGCACAGCGCGGGCGTCGATAACGAATGCGACAGGCGTTGTGGCTTCATGGTTTCAAACAAGTGCTGCGCCATATCATCCAACTTGGCTTGGTACTCCACAGGGCTCAGTTGACGGCGGTTAGGGTGCGCGCCTACTGAGGTGCTGCACTTCTTGGCCGCTTGTTTTTTCGCTAAGGTCATGGACACGCCGTAAACAAAAAACATAAATGCCTCCAACAAGGTGAAACTGTCGCCGTAATCGTTATCGGGATATGGACCATCACCCCTTGGTTGCTGTGCCTTGGCTGCTTTGCCTAGATAGCCTAAATCGTGAATGTGCGCGGCGGCTCTGCGGCTCTACTGCGTTAGTGGCCGACGGGCGCGGCTGGCGTCATCGTGTGCAGCGGATGCACATTAGTGACGGCTTGCGAGTCGTTACGCCACACCATCACCCTGCCGTACAAACCTTGTTGGGGCTCAGTGAAGCGCAGGCAGAAGTTGAGCCCGAGTTCACCCGTGTGGCGGATGAACTGGCGGTAAAACGCAGGGCTAGGGTGGTGATAGGCAAAATGCTTGACCAGCTCATTGCAACGGGCTTGCACTCGTGGGCAATCCATCGGGTCGATGTGGCCCTTGGCCAGCGCCATTAAGCTGGCGAAACGTATTGCAACCAGTAGACGAAACTCATCGCGTTGCTTAGGTGTGGTGTGAACTTTCGCTAGAATCATTTCCTTGTCCTCGGTAGTGGGTACAAGCAAAATATAACCTTGGTTAATTATTTGGTCAATAACTATAGTTAATTAATTGGATTAATTTTAGTTATATGGTTTCATGGGCGACCTGCAATACCGAATAAGAGATTGATATAAGGTGGGTTATGGTGGCGCTAGGTTAGGTCATGTTGCAGGGGGAGGCTGATTGCTCTGTTATTCCCTAAAGCTTACTGGCACTCGGTTAGTGAATAGTAATGATATGAAGTAGTTGTCCTTCAAATGATCATTTATTAATCCTGCTTTTAGATCTTCATCATGAGTGACCGAAACAGAATAGGTATACAGTTGTATATAAAATGCGTGGTTTTGAGGGATTTTTATTCAATATACGTGCGCATTATCCCAGTTATAAATATATAAAATCTTTTAAAATTAATTGTTTGTGTGAATATGAGCTTAGGTAGTAGGTTTAGTAAACGCGCTTGCGCACTTTTCCGCATGGCGTATTTGAATAAAAGCTGATAAGTTCTTTGCAATACAATTAATTAACAGTGTGCGTTTTTATTGGTCTAATGAGGTAAATGCGCATTAATAAAATATTATGAAATAGGTGGAACCTCGTATGGATATGAGTGAAATTGCAGCATGGTGGGGTGCTACGGTTGCTACTCTAGTCTTGATGTGGGATGTGTTTAAGTGGCGAAATGACGGTCCAAAACTGGGTATCCGACTTTCTCCAAATATGAAGGTGTTCGGCGATCCTCTCCGAGAAGATAAGACGTGGATCACTGTCACTGTCTCAAATAACGGAAGTAGAGCAACGACCATAAAATCGATTGGAATGGAATACTACACTGGTGCCATCGCAAAGCTACGAAATAAGGTAGACCAAGCTGCGATATTCCCTCGTACAAATGATGAACACCCACTTCCTGTCGTGCTTTATCCTGGCCAAGAGTGGATAGGGCTTGTTCCACAGTACAGAGACGACGAAGATTTAAACATTGAGAAGTTGGCGAAGAAGGGTTGGTTTATTATCTGGTTATCAGTATCTCACAAAGTAAAGCCTATCCAAACGAGGTTGCAGTTCAGATGAAAATTCATAACAAAAAACACTAGTATGTGCATACGGCGCCGGACGGCCTAGCGGCCGCCTCAATGTTTGGTCGTTTAGCGCTACAACTGACCAGTCTTTCGGAGCAAATCAATTGGTAAAAAGAAATGCAGTTTAGAGTTATATCAGCCTTCATAATTTTTATAGGCTCATATTTGCCATTAGCGCTTATTCTTGCAGTGCAAGATATTCCTATGTCTTGGTGGAAAAATGATTTTTGTGATTTCTCTGAAATAAATAAGTGTATTTTCAATCCTTTTGAAAATCCATATCTGTCAATACTGTTTATTACCGTTACTTGCATATCAGTTGTAATTTCAAATGTATCCTTAAGAAAAATTTCATTTCCGTTTGATGCCAAAGTTGAAAGTGCAAAAACGATCCCTAATGACATTATTAATTATGTATTTCCATATGTAGTGTCTTTCATGGGAATTAGTTATGAATCACCAGAAAAACTCTTAGGTTTTGCTGTTTTCCTGCTTTGGATGTTTGCAATTACCTACAAATCAGGGCAGATAATTATGAACCCACTTTTGCTAATGTTTGGCTGGAATTTGTATGAAGCAAACGTTAGCATCAACGGTCAATTGAGAACTGTAAGAATATTGAAAAAAGGTATTTTAGTTCCAAATAACTATAAGGTTCAAACTATACAAGATTTTTATATTGCGAGAGAAAAATAATGACAGCTGATTTTCAATCTTTAAAAACATTCGATTTTGCTAATTCAACTACACATTTATGGATCTTTAAAGATAGCGGTACAGCCGCACGTTTTAGATCTTTTTATGTACAAACAGAAGACGATCTTAATACCCAACTAAAGGGTTTTATTAACACAGAAATAACGAGGATCACTGAACATGCTCCTTATACACATATCTCTCAAACAAACGAAAATAGCTGTTTATCAATTGAACATGCAAGCACCAATTTTCCAAATTTAAAGATATTGGTTGATAGACTTGAGGGTGAGCACAGAATTACAGATTCTAAAGATCTAAAAGGGGCAAAGGGTTACGTAGTAAAGTTCACATCAAATGGCACAACTGTCTATGCAGTAAAGCGTTCAACTTCAACATGGAAAACTTCATATAATAAAAAATTTATCAACATGATTTTTGCTAATGGTGAATTATCTGGAGTTGAAGACAATAGCTTTTCTATAGAGAAAAATTTTGATTTTTATGTCATAAATAATACCGCATTCATTGCAAATAAACGTGGTTTTGAATCTTCAATACAGCATAAAGCAGCATATGCAGAAGTATTCACTCGTCTTCAACAGGCTCCCGTTTTTAGTAGTTTATTTTCTGATATAACCCCAATTATTGAATATGTTGGAACAAATCCAATACAGCTTCGGCGTATGGCGGTCATTGAGGAAAAGGGAATCTACAGTAGGCCTAATTTTATTCCAACCTTGCAAAGGGTAAATATCTCAAGAAATTGGGGTATTAATTTTGACTCAGCCAACAATACAATTATTCCTTGTGAAAATACGGCTAGAGTTATCATCAGTGTTCTTCTTGATCATCGACTCATGAGTGAAATAACTGACAACACCTATGATGTACCTGATGCAACCCAAATCTAAGCGTTTAACAAGGTGCTGCTGTCGGGCAAATTTTCCCCTGAGCTCGTTGTTGAACTAAGCCGCCGTAGAGCTTAACTGCGATACAGTTGAATGTTTAAGTATGCCAGAACCAGCTAGACTTAAAAATATGATGGAATATTAGAATGAAAAGGAAATCTCAATGCAACCCTTACAAATCAAGCAACGCTATCAATTCGAAACTGCTCTATACGATAGAGCCTGCATCAAAAAATGCAAATTCCTCTAGCACTATTTAGACTTATTTACATGGATATGGCGCGGCCATATTTGAGATTTAGCAAATAAGCGATTTATGTCCTGCGAACAGCGCATAAATACTAAGACGTTAGGTAACAAAGCAGAATAGATGAAACGAAAAAATTACCCAGCCTTTCACCGTCGTCTCGCAATTCAGAGAAATGAACGCAAAAAGGACGTTGATCAAAAAAGTACTGAATCAATACTAGCTAAAGCAGCACACATATCACAGGTTGCACTTGTTATCCTTGCTGCTTTTGGGTATTTCTACACGGTAAAACCGGTTTATCAGAAGGAGCGGCTTGCCGAAGAAGTTGCTAGGTCTCAAGCAATTTTAGAAAATCAAAGATTGGAACTTGAGAAAAATAAAAATATTCTTATAGAAATACAGGAAGAGAGGAAGACTCTGGCAACGAATCTACAAAAACTTCGGAAAGATTTGGCTCGTTCCGAGAATGAAAGACGTGAGATTGAAGAAGCCACTGTGTTCATGACCTATGAATATTATCTTCCTGACGGCAAGCCAGCTAAAACTGCAACTGAAGTAAAGAAGGCTGTATTTCACAAAAACCTTCATAGTTTTACTTCAAATTTGAGATTAGCGTGTGGGATGATAAATTTATTTTCCAAGCAAAAAAATATCTTTCCTGCAGTAAGATACTACAACATTGGGAAATTAGATGAAGCTTGGTCAGAGTACTTTCCATTCACGCGTGAAGAAGTTGAAATTTGGAAAGAGCATGGTAGAGAGCTCCCAAACTACTTGGTATCTTCTTGTGCAAAACAATACGCAGAAGAGTTTTTGTCTAATGACAGGCTTTCTGATTATCCTCAACGAGAAAAGTTAAAGTCATCAATAGAGGAAGTAGTGTCTCAAGTCCTGAAATATCCTAGCAGTCAATGGAAAGAGGTTGAAGAACCAAATAGCGTAATAACCTCCTGTAAAAAAATAAGAAATGAAATCGATTCGGCATACAAGGAAGAACTGAAAACTGTTGAGGATGAATATGCGGATAGGGAGAATGCTTGGGGGGCATCAACACGAGAAATTTTACGTCACAATTACAATGTGAGCAAAGAAAATGCAAGCAATTCTGCTCTATCCAAGCTTTGGGCTACTGAAGCTGACTGTAGATCAAAGGCTGAGGCGCTTGGCAATGAAGTATCTCGTTTAGTAAAACTACATTTTGAAATTGCATCGAAATGAAAATTATATGTAAAGCTTCAACTTAACAAGCATATCAAATTCGCTCACTGGGACGCGCCGCTGTCGTGGCGTCCATTATGTGAAACGTAACACGCACAAGTTGGAACTAGAATAGTTAATCCTAATTAGGCTAATGTCTAACAAGGTTTTGCGCCAAAATACGTTAGAAGAGCCATTTTGGGGATTAAATTTTTTATAACAGTACTGAATACCAAAATACTTTGCCGATCACTTTTATCTGTTTGACTTGCTCGGCATCGAGGCGTTCGTCTGGATATTCGTCAGTGTTGTAGCTGCGCAGGCGTAAACCACCACCGGGTAAGTTATACAGCACTTTGATACGCAGCATGCCATCGTGGTTAACTGCGTACATTTTGCCGTCGATCACATTGGTGGCCGAGGTATCGACGCCCACTGTTGAGCCGTGGGGTAATATGGGCTCCATACTGTTGCCGTTCACTTTGACACAGGCTGCATAGTCACTATTTACACCTTGACGCTTGAGGGTGCTCTTAGTGAAACGCAGTTTTGGCCCTTTAAATTCGCGGCAATCGAGAATGCCATCTCCTGCGGCTAGCTCTACTTCCATGTAAAACGGTATTTCAACTTCATCTTCCCCTAATGGGGTATCACTGTCCCATATCTCAAATCCGCCAGCCCATTCAGCATTGGATTCAATTCTGTTGGCTGCCTTTGCTTTGGCACCTTCTTCGCCATATTGAAGCTCTTCGGCGGTGCAACGCAAAGCGGCCGCTATGTTCAGCAGCTTTCCAGTCGTTTTAACTTTACCGGAGACTAGTTTATGTACCATGACTTGAGAAATGTCCGCTCGTTCGGCTAACTCTTTTTGAGTCATGCCTATAGCTTCCATTCTGTCACGTATGTTTTGGGCAAGTGTTTTCATTGGTTAAGTATATTACCTAGGTTATATATGACAACTAACCAAAGTTATTGACTTGAATTAACCATAGTTATATTGTTGCTGTGTTTCATTCACTTTGGAGTCATTATGAAAAAAGCCGCAGCCATAGATCACTTTGGTTCACAAGCAAAGCTCGCGGCCGCTATTGGCGTGTCTCAAGCCGCCATATCGAAGTGGCCTGTAGACGTTCCCGAACTCCGCGCTTATCAAATCGAACGGTTAACTGGTGGTGAACTCAGGGCGACAGAGTTGCCGTTAATGAGCCCTGAGCACGCCGCTTAACACTGAACCGTACTAACACGTTAACAGAGAGAGGCTTATTAGCATGAAAACCAATTCACGTAAAAAAGATAGCCGTTTGAATTTGTTGATGAAAACGATTCATCGGGTGTTGGAGTTACCCAAGATGACGCGCTTTGCACTGGCGATAGATTTTGTTGCGGCAGTTGAACGTCTCGGGCTAAGCGAGGTGTTGGCGGCGGAGGGCATTAGCTTTGCGATCACGCAAGACGTGCACAACGATGCGCGGATTAATGCCCAAAAGCTGTTCCGCTGGCTTGGCCAGTACGAGGGCCAACATCCACAGGCGGATCGCTTGTTTCATGTTGAGCAAGCACTGGTGGCGGCATTGCCCGAGCATTTGCGGGTGCAGTATCTCAACGATGTGTTTGGTTGCACTGGGGTGACGGTTATTGCTGATCGTATGAATGATGGCCATGTGTTGCATGTGGCCGATATGGCGGCATCGCTCACCAAAGAGAACGCCGAGGCGCAAGTGGCGGTGATCCATTTGGGTTGTGAGCCCAAGCGCGAGCAGTTAGTGGCGGCGCACCGTGAGTTAAAAGAGTCGGCGGCGACCACGCAAGCGAGCATGGCAGCGTTAGAGCTGGCGTATCCGTATTTAGCGAGTCATGGCGGCAAGGCGGCGCAATTTGTGGCCGAGAAGTGACCGCGATGCCGCAATCGAACCTGAACATCAATGTTATCGCCAGTGCTAAGACCGAGCTGCACCAGCAGTTGATCCGCTTGGGCGACATGATCGGCGACGGTTTGCACTTAGAACCCGATGGCAAATGGATTGCGAAAGAGTATGTGAAAGTGGCGCGGGCGTTAGGTTATCGGCCTAAACGCGCGAATCACAGCGCACAGATTAATGCGGTGATGCTTAAGCGGGTGGCTGATGTGCCGTGTGGCCAGTGCGGTTTGGCTTTAAAGCAAACTAAGTCGGGCTCAAAACGCGCCGTGTGTGCCAATGGGCATAAGTGGCAGTTGTTGAAATGACTTGGTGAGACGACTTGTTGGAATGAGCTGTTGAAATGAAAGAAGGAGTGAATGGCATGTTCACAAATCAGTTAAGTGATAACTGGGCGCGTAAAAAACGCCGTTATCCCGATGCCCGCAACAGTTTGGCGACGAACGCGGGCTTGATACCTAAGTGGCAGTGAGGAGGATAAACGATGTTTGATCCTGAATGTTTAATTTGTTGTTTGGAGGGCGGCGCCGCGTGTTCGGTGCATGGGCAAGTTAGCCGTGATGATGGACCCGCCGTGGCCGCGCTAACCGAGATGGAAACCGCGCAAGTGACGTTACTCGTGATGCAAGCAAGGCAGTTAATGCTTAAGGCGATGGCGCTTAAATCTAAGTCGAACATGCCTAATAGTACTGAGCCTAATGTGCCTGAGCTTAGCGCGGCAACCTCTGAGCGGGCTGCGTTAAGCGGCGTGAACATGGGCAAAGACATTGCCTGTTTTCATGGGCATACCACGGCGGAGTTGTTTAAGCGAACGCAGGTGGGCCGAATGGTTGAGGTGTTAAGGGGCTGCGATGAATTGCAGCATAGTCGCCCCGAGCGTTGGGCGATTATCGCGACCGACATCGTGGATAAGGCGTTGCTGGGCAGTGGTAAGCAGTTGTTGCTGCCAACGGTGAGCATTGATTGGATTATGAATTATCTGCTGATGGAAGAACAACGCGCGGAACGTTCTATTGCGCTATTGGCGGAGGATGTAGGCGTGGGTGATGCGAGTGCGGTTGATATGAGTGCAGCTAATGTGAATGCCATCGTGACTAGCCGCAACGTGCACATTAAACGGCGCGATTTTTTTAGCCAGTTGCGCAGTAACTTGGCGCACGAGGTTTACTTGCTTGGCAGTGAAGGCGAGCGGAGGGCAACGGGGCGCATTGCAGTTGACCCGTTGTAGTAGACATAAGAAAGCCCGCTAAAGTTTGGCGACGAATGCGGGCTTAATACCTAAGAGAGGCAATATCATGTTACTGAAGCATGGGGTTTGCGTCAATTCGAGTTTGTGGGTTGCTCCGTTTGGGGGTGACTTATGAGTATGGAATTGATGGTAAAAGCGATGAAGGCCAAGGTGGGTAATCCACTGCGCAAGCTGGTGTTGATCAAGCTGGCTGATAACGCCAATGACCAAGGCGAATGCTGGCCGAGTTACGAGTATATTTCGCAGGCTTGCGAGATAAGCGAGCGGTCGGCGATTAACCACATTAATGCGCTGGTTGACGTCGGACTGGTGCGCAAAATTACCCGCAAGAGTGAGCATAAACGCAATACATCCAACCTGTATATTTTGGACTTTTCATCGTGTGTTCTGAGTGATAAACCTGCTCAACCCCTAGCTTTTACTGAGGGTGCAGCAAATTCACCCCTAGAAAATACTGAGGGTGCAGCAGATTCACCCCTAGCCAATTTTGAGGGTGCAGCAAATGCACCCATGGGTGCAGGAGATTCACCCTCTGAGGGTGCAGGAGCTGCACCCAGAATCTGTCATTCTTTTGAACCTATCAATGAATCTTTAAAAGACTCTTGTCCAGCAACGAGTGCTAAGTCGGTTTTCAATGCGTTTTTTAAAGCGTATCCCGCCCATCGCAAAGGCGGCTCGGATTCGGCTGCGTGGAAAGCGTGGAAGGCAGAAAAGCTGACCGATGCCGATTGTGTGCTGGCGGTGAGCTGGTTGAAGGACGCTGCGGCGCAGGATGCGAGTTGGGGCTTTAGCGCTAACGGCCAGTTTGTGCTCGGTATTACCAAGTTTATCCGCGAACGCCATTGGCTAACGCCGTTGCCAAGACCAATGGCAACCGCGGTTGGGCAAGTGGATTGGAGTTACGCGGTGTATGACCCAGAGGACCCCTTGATATGACTGCCAATCAAAATGCGAGCATGAAATCACTGCAGACCTTAATCCGCCAGCCGCTGGTTGGGCAGGGGCGTGTGAGCCAACCTGAGCCCACGGCAATGGATATGGCGATTGTGGACAGCGTGTTTAGCAAGTTGCGGGTGTTGTTTCCGGTGAGTGCGCCGCGGCCTGAGGACGAAGCGACCCACAAAGCTGAGTGGCTTAAAACCTTGGCGGCGCAGGGGATTACAAGCCGCGAGCAAGTGCAAGCGGGGCTGAATCGCGCCAGACGCGAGCAGGGCGATAGGCAGTTTTGGCCGACACCGCGCCAGTTTGCGCTGTGGTGCCAACCTACGGCCTGTGATTTGGGATTGCCCAAGTTGGAAGCCGCGTTTAAGGAGGCAACGCGCCATTACCATCACCCTGACAAGCATACGTGGAGCCATGATGTGGTGCGTTTAGCGGTGCGCGAGACAGGCAGTTGGATGTTTGCGACTGGGATTGAAAAGGATGTGTTGATGACGTTTGAGCGCAATTACACAGTGTTGTGTCGCCGCTTTAGCCGTGGCGAGTTGACCGATGTTGAATTGCCAAAGGCACTGCCTGAAACGGTGACGCGGCCCACTGAGGCAGCCAAGGCGAAATCAATTATTGCCAATTTACGAACCAACCTTGGGCTTAAGGGGGCAAACGATGGCGAATAAACCACTGACCCAGCGCGAACGCTTGATGCGCATCATCACAGGTAAACGGTTTTGGACCCTGTTTGAAATCCAGCAAGAGAGCTTTAACCGCTTTGGGGTTCACGACAGTGAGACAGCCTTAAGTGCGCGGTTTCGGGATATGCCCATGAATCAGCGGGTAAAGCGGATACGCTCGGGTACCCATCACACCTTTGAATATCGGTTGGAGGGCTAGATGGCGCAGATTGTGATAGCAACAGGCGTAGAGCAGGGCAAGTTAAACGATGCAGTATTGCGCCGTTGGTTGCGGGCAGGGATAACGCGGGACTTTCGGGACACGCAGTTTCCGGCGGTGCGGTTACGGGCCTCGACCGATAGACGCCAAGCCTCGGTATATTTAGTGATGAACGAAGCGGGCAAAACCGTGTGGCAAAAGCAGGGCGTGTGGCCAGTGATGTGCTTGAAGACCTTTCTAGCAGAGTTACCCAGTTTGCTCGCCAAACGCAGCATGGGCCAAACGGTCATCAGCAACGAGTTTGCCACGGTAGCACAATTACTGGCGTGGTTTGTAACCCATGTGGAATGCAACCGCACCTTAAGCAACAGCTGGCGCAGTAACTGTAAATCGTTAGTGAGTAAACATCTCAGCGGCTGCTTTAGTGAGTTACCACTTAATGAGCTGAACTTTATTGCGGTGGACAGCTATTTAATCAAACCCATGTTGGCGCAGGGCTACTCGGCCAATTACATCAAAGCGGCGGTGAAGGTGTTAAAGCGGGCGTTATCGGTTGCGGCCGATTTACGAGTGTTAGACAGCAATAGCTTGGCGGGGTATCGGGTGCAAATGAGTTTGAAGATGCCCCCTTTGGTGGGCACGCAGTTAAGCGAGTCGGACGTGGGGCCGTTATTCAGCGCCCTACGGAATGCAGCAAGACCGGTGGCCATGTTGTTTGTGTTGATGCTGATGTTCGGTACCCGCATTGGGGAAACCCGCTTAGCACGTTGGGACCACTTTGCCGGTGATTACTGGTTTATTCCCGCCGAGAATGCCAAGAACCGCCAAGAGCATCGCTTACCCATGACGCCCACTGCCAAGAAGCTCATTACCCATTACGCCCAGTGGCAATACACGCATGTGGGCAAGCGAGCGTTTTTGTTCCCAGGCGAAGTGGGGCCGGTGAGCATTCGTACCGCGCAGTATTGGAGTGAAACGATTCGGTTTAAGGCGTTTACCTCCCATGCACTAAGAAAACTGTGCCGCACCATTATTGCCGACATGGGCGTAGATACCATGGTGGGTGAGCGGATTTTGAATCACACCTTGCCATTGCTGCTGCGCACTTACGTTAACAGCACTTTAGATAAGGGCATGTTGATGGCGTTGGATGCCTACCACGCACACTTAATCACACTGGGGTTTGATGATGTGGCGCCCGAGATTATGCGCCAATCGACCACTGAACCGAGTGAGCCGGACGAGCCAATGTTAGTGGGGTGGTTATGACGATGACAATAACAATCACAAATAAAACGAGTGGGTTATGGACTTCACGCAGGAGGATTTATGGCTAATCGCGCCGCGGATGTATTGAAAGTAGGGCGCCGTTTACGGGGCATGACCCAAGACGAAGTGGCTGAGATTTACGGCATTAGCCGCAACACTTACCAACGTTGGGAAAATGGCCGTACTACTGCGCCCTATGACGATGTGACATCGATATGCCTTGATGTGTTTAAGCTTTCGATTGAGAAGATAAATGAGGTGGCTAATGGGCTTTAGCGATGAACCCGAGCAGAGGATGAACATTAAGGCGTTGCGGTTAGGGCTGTATCGCTGGGGCCGTTATTGGGTGTACCAAGAGTTAGGCAAGGGGTTTTCAAACCGCAGTGCCTGCGACCGCTTAGGCGAAGCGCTGGGCGGCGGCAACTTAAAGCACGAACTCAACGTGCCTGCCCACGTCGCCCATTTTGACCACCTCGTTGAGCAGTTATCCATTAACTGCAAACGCGCCATTCGCGCCCATTACCTGTGCAAAGAGCAATGGGCTTTAATGGGATTTGACAGCAAAAAGTCCTACATCTTCTGGTTAAGAAAAGCCGAAATGGCACTGCTAGATAGGATGAATTAGAAGGAACGCCCTCTTACGAGGGCTGGCGGGTTAGCCGGTTGTCCACCAAGACTGCTAACCCGTTGACTGGATTTTATCAAAGGTTCAGACAGATACCTATGCAAAATAATTCGCCATTCAAATACAAACACATTTGCCCCAAAGCGATTCTGTATTGTGATTTTAAGCTAAATCTGACGTACAAAGATTGACCAAATTTAAGTAATGATACAAAGTGGCTGCATAAATAATTGATTTATTGCGTATGACTTTTTAGACATGCTTGAAGCGATAGCTTTGCGGGTGAATTGAGCTTGTACGCAGCCAACGCCAGCCAAATTCAAGTGGTGAACAAACATTCTCTATGTTGGCGGAATATGGAGAGTTCAGATACAAGGAAGTTAAATAGCCCATCATTATGCGCACTTCTTACGTAATCTGTCACTTACAAAACAAGCCACAGCAACGGACACGGAAAATGCGTGCCGTTGCGTTATGATCGTTAGGCCCCAAGGAGCATTTTCAGAGCCATGCCATACGTTCTCGCGGATGAATTATTCAGAACCAAGGAAAACGTCACGACCCGTTGTCGCGAGATTCTCTCCGCAACACCTGATGGCAGCCTTGTCAGTGACAGCGCATTGCCGTTTTTGCTGGATCTCTTCAGGCACCATGACGAATGGACACAGAAGACAGCAGGTGGGGTAGTTGGGATTTCAACTCAAACCACCATTCAGGGCACTCGCTGCTTCGTTCTTGTGCGCATTGGCGGAGGCACAATTGATATATCGTTCCCCCATGCAATTCGCCTAATTCCTAGCACTCGTACAGCACACCTGATTCCGCAGGGGCTGCGAGATTTTCGTAGTGCAGCTAGGAACGGTGTCGAAGATCAGATCAGAGGCTTTCGTGACAGTCAGCTCGTGAGTTCTTCAGTGTGTCCCATCACAGGAGAGGCACTGTATCGGGGTAACTGTGCTGTAGACCATACACCGCCAACCACCTTTGACTCACTTTTGTTCAATTTCTGCCAGAGCAAAGGCATTAATCCGATCACAGTCGCTGTTGGCTCCAAAAGTGGCACCGTTGCCGTGTTCAACGATCCTTTGCTCCTAGTTGCTTGGCAAGAACACCATCGGGCAAATGCAGTCCTTCGTCTTGTCTCGCGAATTGGAAATCTCCAGCTGCCTAAGATGGCAGTCCAGTGGAGCCTTCTGTATCAAGGAGTCTCGAGTGGGGCCTAAAGTCGTTCGCTCACTGGGACGCTGCGCGCCTTAACTCAAATGTTATGTGCCTTCACCGCATCGGCAGTTAAAAACTAATATTCGAACTATTAAGGAAGTATTATGGCCAGCGTTACCGCTGAATATCAAAGATTTTTGGAGTCGCTATCTGTAAGACCTGTAGATGACGATATTCGTCGAATGGCAAATCTAATATATTCAAATCTGCCACACTTAGCACAGGTGGGTGGTGCTCGCAGAGCTCGGTCGTCAAGATTAGCTCCGATTGCAATAAACCAACTTACAGAAACCTCGCCTGAGTTACCTGAATTTAACAATATTAATGCAGATGGCAATAATATTGGTCGTCTGCATCAATTGATCGTGGGGCCATTTAGAGGTTTTACGAATCAGGAGATATTTGACTTAAGTAAACCAATTACACTTGTCTATGGTGCCAATGGGACAGGGAAAAGTAGTTTTTGTGAGGCTCTAGAAACGGCGCTATTAGGTTCTATAAGTGAAGCCCAAGTAAAGCGGATTGACCATAACACTTACTGTAGCAATGTAAGGCTAAGGCGATATAGTCAACCTGTTATATCAATAGTAAATGTAAATAATCCTCCGATAAACCTTGAGCCAAATGAAGAAAAGTATAGGTTTTGTTTTATAGAAAAAAACAGACTTGATGATTTTGCTCGAATTGCTTCAAGAACTCCAAGTGATCAAAGACAATTAATAGCTACGCTTTTTGGTATAGACCAATTCTCCGACTTTGTTAGAGGATTTAATCCTTCTCTTGATGAGAACCTAAATCTTACTGGTCAACGAACACAAGAGCTTGCAATAAGACGATATGCATTGGCAAGTGCAGAAAAAGTTATCCAGGAATTTCCGCAGCGTCTTATACAAATTAATATAAATGAAGGCCAAATTGCAGAAAGAATTCAGCCAGGAAGCAACTATGAAGTTGTTAAACTGTGGTTGGTTGGAAGTCAGGATCAGCAAGGTCGCTTACCATATGTTCAATCTCTGCTTGATGCTCCGTCACCAACTGTTTACGGCCTAACTTCAGATCAGCTTACATTAGCGTTTAATCAAGTGTTCGCTATAAATAGTAAATTGCAGGGTATTAATACTGAATTGGCTCGTCGTGCAGGCGAAGTGTCATATAAACAACTATATGAATCAGTACTCCAGTTATCTGCTTCAAGTCCACATCACTGCCCAGCATGTGGCACTAATCTCCAGTCCGTAGTTAAAAATCCATATGAGGCCGCAGTCAATGGTCTTGAACAACTTAGTGAATTAGCTGATTTGCAAGAACAAGCAAAAGAACATAGTGACGCATTGAGTGAGTCGTTGCGAAACTTACATCAATTGATGGTTAATGCAATTAATGCGGCAGCTCAAGTTTGCCCTCAAATGCTAAGAGAGAATGCGCTTCCAGTTTTGCCGCCAACATCAACTGGCCACTGGCTTCAGACATGGGTTAATGACAATAATAAATGTTGGAATGCATTGCTAAATCTATGTTCTGAAATCGAAAGATTAGATGTTGTGGCTCGCGAAGCACTAGCTCAGCGCCAACAGCTAGTTGAAGAGAGAACTAGACTTGATGAATATCGAATCGAGATAGAGAGGGCAAAATTAATACGACAAACTGCAGAAAGTGAACTTGCAGAAGCAAGAACTACTGTTGCTAATTTTGACGAGGCTAATAGGGAGCTGATTGAACTTGTAGCTTCTGAGGCGCAAGTAGTCGCATTTCATAACAGAGTTAAAAGGTCATATGATGGTTTTTTACAAGAGGTCCAATCATATCTAAGCAATCTACCATCACAATTGCTTCAAGGTTTGGGGCAGAGAGCTCGCGACCTATACAATTCATTTAATCGTGACGACTTACCAGTAGACTTATTGCAAAACCTTTGGTTGCCAGTTGCTGAAAACGGGAAGATTGAACTTGAGTTTCAGGGGCAATTAGGGGTTCGTTATGATGCATTAACACTGCTTAGCGAAGGACACATTAAGTGTTTGGGGTTGGCTATCCTACTCGCAAAGAATATTGAAGAAGGCTGCTCTCTAGTTATTTTTGATGACGTAGTAAATGCTATTGATGATGACCATAGAAATGGAATCTGGAGAACATTCTTCGAAGATGGTTTGTTGGATGGAAAGCAGGTCATCTTAACTTCTCACGCTGAGGAATTCCTTCATAGAATCCAACAAGAGCTGGGTGTGGCACGTGCAGGTGAAATAGCACTGTATAAATTCTTGCCGCATCAAGGGGATCATCACTTACGTGTTGATACTAACCCTCCCTCAAAGAACTACGTTCTTAAAGCCCAGCAGGCATTTGCTAATGATGATAAACGAGATACTCTTTATTACTCTCGGGCAGCTATAGAAAGTCTAACGGATCGGTTATGGACTTGGATGGCAAGAAGTGGAGATGGGCGTATTGAACTTAAACTTAGTGGGCCAAGATCACCTTGGGAATTGAATAATAAGTGTAATAAAATTCGTTCTTCCTTGAGAAGGAATCAGAATCAGTCTAATTCAATTATTTCCTCTCTGGGAGCTCTAGATGCATTATTAGGGGTGGCTGGCGGCTCAATAGAATGGGGATACCTAAATAGTGGAACTCATGATTCTCAGCGAGATGGCGAGTTTGATCGCTCGGCTGTTGAAACTATTGTCCAAGCTGTAGGGGCATTAGATCAAGCGTTAACGGATCTTCAAAATGGGCGATAAAAAGTAGCACATAACAAGTCAAAGCACTCGGACGCAGCAAAGCTGCGCTGGTCTTTTAGGCGTTATACGAATTGGAGATATTGGTGAATTTTTTCAGTAATAATTTTAAAGTCTTTTGGTGGGCGATCATCGTATTGGTGTTAGGAGCCTATTTTTGGCAAAGGTTTCCTGACCTAGTGTTAGGTAAAGCTGTAACAGCTGATATGCTTGTGTTTATAGTTTGGATCGCTGTTTGTCTCGTTCCATTTTTCAACCAATTTGAATTTTTGGGGTTAAAACTCAAGGCGCAAATCGAAGAGGCGAAGCAAGAGTTACAAGGGCAAATCAATACACTTCGAAATGAAGTCTCAAATTCCAATATTGTTGATGTAAAGCCTAGTTTTTGGGTAGGTACAGGAAGTACTCCATCTAGTGATGAAAAGTTAGCTGAAATGGGGCAAAAAATAGATAAGATAGTTAATGCTACAGAAGCAGGTTTTGGCTATGACGCAAAATCGACTAAATCAACAGCTATCGATCCTGACATAATGTACCTGTTTAAAACTCGTTATCAAATAGAGTCTGGTCTAAGAAATTTAGCACGGCTGTCTGATTTGAACACTGAACGTAGACCCTTCCCACTTACAAAAATTATATATCACCTTGTCGAAAATGAGCTTCTACCTTCTGAACTTGGTGATGTTGCTCGGGAAGTTTATTCTATCTGTTCTCCAGCAGTGCATGGGGACATACATAGGGTGTCTGAAAATCAAATTGAGTTTGTCAAAAAGGTTTCACCAGAACTCATAGCTGTAATTAATAGTGCTGTACAAAAATTCGTTCAACTGTAGTGGTCAACTAAATTTGGCCACGGCTTTAGAATCTTCCCAAAATCTTCGCTCTGATTCATTTGGGCTTAATCCTGCATTATAATGATGTGGCCTGACTTGGTTGTAATAGCCAATAATATAATCAGTCACATCTTGTTTAGCTTCAACAAAACTCTTATAGCCTTGCGTTGGCACCCATTCCGTTTTTAAACTCCTGAAAAATCGCTCCATTGGCGCATTATCCCAGCAGTTACCTCGGCGACT